>SXVE01000199.1 GCA_005790265.1 Acidobacteriota bacterium
CCGTCACGCCTTCTTCTTTAGTGCCGAGAATCTCGCGAACTTCCGTATTCCACATTATTTCGATTTTCTCATTGGCGAAAACGCGTTCCTGCATGATTTTTGAAGCGCGAAACGAATCGCGCCGATGCATCAGCGTTACTTTTGAAGCAAATCGCGTCAAGAAAAGAGCTTCTTCCATTGCCGTGTCGCCGCCGCCGACAATCGTTACCGGTTTTCCGCGAAAGAAAAATCCGTCGCACGTCGCGCACGCTGAAACGCCGTTGCCGCCCAAACCGACCGGAACCGGTTCTTCGCCCGGAATGCCGAGCCATTTCGCCGATGCGCCGGTCGAAATTATCAGCGTGTCCGCCTTAATAATCGTTGTAATTTCCTGGCTTTCTTCGCTCGATTTGCCGTAGAGCGTGAATGGTCTCTGTGAGAGATCAACTTTTTCGATCCACGTGTTCAGAAACTCCGTGCCGAATCGTTCGGCTTGCGCGCGAAACTGAACCATCAATTCCGGTCCCATGATTCCGCTAGCAAATCCGGGATAATTTTCCACGTCGGTGGTAATTGTCAACTGACCGCCCGGCTGCGGTCCTTCGACGACGAGCGGTTCGAGCTGCGCCCTCGAAGCGTAAATTGCGGCGGTTAGACCCGCCGGACCTGAACCCAAAATGACGACTTTGCGCTGTATTTCCGTTTCTGACATAGTGATTGTCGCTGCCCCCGAATATTCAAAAAATTATATTCAATTTAAGTATAAATTAAGTATAAACACCAACCGCGCAGTTAGTCGAATTCGGCGTTTTCGCGGCGACGGGTATTTCGCCGCATTTTTCCGATGCCAATTTCACTCGTTCAAAGACTTTACAAAAAAAGACAATTTAATTACATATTTGCGCTCTTTCGTGGTAAACTGTTGCCGTTTTACATACTTTTAACTCGTTTTAAGACTTAATCAATGTCAACGAATATGCAGCCTCAATTTGAGGAAAAACGCTTTGCGCTTCGGATGGCACTTCGTTTGCCGATTGTCGTTTCCGGTCGGTCTGAAGACGGCGCCGCGTGGAGCGAACCGACTGAAACCGACGATATTTCCACTTTGGGCGCGCTGTTTCAGCTTAATCAAAAAGTTGCGCAGGACGATAATTTGTATATCCGTTCGCATCGTCCGGACGGCGTTCCGGTCGAAGTCAAAGCGCGCGTTGTCCGCGTTGCGCCTGCCAATTACGGCACGTCGCGCATCGCCATTTCCGTGATCGAATCAAAAGAAAGCTGGCTGCGCCTGTTCGTCGCCTGGATTGCCGACGATAAACCGGACGAAGATCAATAAAAAATCAAAAAGACGGCGACAAAACGCGCCAAAAACGCGCCGAACAAAACCTCTCAATTTGTTTCTCGCGGATTTTTCTCATAAAATTCACAATCAATTCAAAATAAATTGAATAAACCCGACATTGCCGAAATCCCTGATTTTTCGCAACCGAGATTTATTATAAAACTATGCCAAACTACGAAACGATTCTGGTAGAAAAACGCGACGCCGTTGCCGTTTTGACGATTAATCGTCCCGACAAATTAAACGCTTTAAATTCCAAAGTGCATCTCGAAGCCGTCGCCGCCCTTGACGAATTGAAATCTGACTCCGCCGTTCGCGTTTTAATAATCACCGGCGCGGGCGAAAAATCATTCGTCGCCGGTGCCGACATTTCCGAATTTGCCGGTCAGACGCCGGTTTCGCAGCGCGCCGGATTTCTCGAACGCACGCTGTTTAATTCGCTCGAAAATTTTCCGAAGCCGGTAATCGCGATGGTCAACGGATTTTGTCTCGGCGGCGGCTGCGAACTCGCGCTCGCCTGCGACATCCGACTCGCCAGCGAAAAAGCGCGCTTCGGACAGCCGGAAATCAATCTCGGAATTATTCCCGGCGGCGGCGGAACGCAGCGTTTGACGCGGCTCGTCGGCGAAGGAAAATCAATGGAGATGATTTTGACCGGCGATTTGATTGACGCCGCGACCGCGTTTAATCTCGGACTTGTCAATCACGTTTACGCGCCAAACGAACTCGAAGCGAAAACGATGGAAATGGCAAATAAAATCGCGGAAAAATCGCCGATTGCGCTCCAAATGGCGAAAGAAGCCGTCAAACTCGCCGCGCGCTCAAATCTCGACGAAGGTTTGCGCCGCGAAATTGATTTGTTCGCGATTTGTTTTTCGACCGAAGACAAAGAAGAAGGTGTCACGGCGTTTCTGGAAAAACGCAAACCGGTTTTTCAAGGAAAGTAGGTAACAATAACGAATTTCAAATTACGAACTTCAAATTATGACCTGTCAGCTAAGAATTCACGACCGATTAAAATCGTATTTTCGGCGCGTAATTTGAAATTCGTAATTCGTAATTGTTTTACCCTTGACGCTTTCGACAAATTTCGTTAAATTCATTGTTTGCCGCTTTCATTCGTTTTGAAATGCGATTTTTGAAAAAATGGGGATGTAGCTCAGTTTGGCAGAGCGCTGCAATGGCATTGCAGAGGTCAGGAGTTCGACCCTCCTCATCTCCACCAAAATTTTTACTGCAAAGTTAGAAAAATAATCATAAAAAAGTGCGAAATTGACGGCGAAAATGCCCGAAAATTTCGCACTTTTTGTTTTTGGCTCACTCTATTTTTATCGCGCTCGATAATTTTTCCATTTCGGAGCGTTTAATCAGTAAAATATTAACGGTAAAATATAAATTATCTGATGAAAAATAATTCGAGCGGCGAAAAAACAGTAACGGAATGTCGCGACGGCTGCGGCGCGTGTTGTATCGCGCCTTCGATTTCGTCGGCAATTCCGCAAATGCCGAACGGCAAACCGGCGGGCGTTCGCTGCGTGCAGCTGACGAACGATCATCGCTGCCGAATATTCGGTCAACCGGAACGACCCGCCGTTTGCGGCGCGCTCAAGCCATCGTTCGAAATGTGCGGAACTTCAACCCGCACCGCGTTTCAAAACCTCGTCCGAATAGAACGCGCGACTCGACCGGCGGCGAAAATTCTTTAAGACTTCTTAATAAATAATCGCGAAAATTCAAACGCAATGCTTTTTTCCCATCGTCAGTGTCGGGAAAAATGTTAATTGTTCGAGTCTTTACCGGCGTCGCTCACCTGCACGTTCGTGTTGAATAAACGGTAGCGCGTGTAATCAACTCTTGTGCGCATTCCCGCGATTTTCGCGCCGCGGTTGATCCAGCTGCTTTCGGAAAAATACGGAAGCAGAATCGTTTGTTCGGGATTTTCAAATTTTACGAATCGAAAACCGATGGTAAAATTTTGCGAGTCGTAATTTATCGTTACCGACGGACGGACGAGCGGAACGATTCCGACTTTCACCACTTTTTTCGGAATCGTCGCCGAAAAAATTTCGTTTTGCTGCCAATTAATTTGAACGACATTAAAATTAGCTGCGTCAACCCAAATCTTCCCAATCATTTGCAGCGGTCGCGATAGAAAAAAACAATCGTCTTTTTCCACGAGTTTCAGCGGCTCGGACGGCGGATTCGGCGCAACCGTGATGACGAGAGTTTTTCTGCCGTCGAGATCAACTTCGCCGCCGCCGCTGCTGAAAATATACTGAGATTGATTTTTCGGCAGCAAAAAAGCGAGCGGATTTTCGTAAACCGGCTGCGGATTCAGCTGTTCGCATTTGGATATTTCCGGCGACGGCGGATTTTTAACGATTTTGCCGTCAACTGATTTCAAAGTGCGCGTAAAAATCGGTTGTTTTTCGCCGGTCGCGCTCGACTGATTGACCGTCATAATTGATTCGTAAACGAAATTCTGCGGTTTTCCTTTTGCCGCCGCATCATCTTTTAACTGCTGCTGCCGCACGACTTCGGTAAATGCGACGCGCACCATCGAATCGAGATTTTGCTGCACGGCGCGCCCGACTTTTTCAAGCAAAATCGCGGTTTGCGAAGTGTTTGGCGGCGCGTTCGAAATCGAGTTTTCAACCGGATTCTGACCGAATACGGAAAAGCTGAGCGCTGCAATCGAAAACAAAATCGAAAATAAAATAAATTCGCGTTTCATAAAATCTGATTGATCCAAAAAATCGTGGTTAATCGCCGCTGTTGTTAAAAGCTGAATCTGAGCTGTAATTCGACGCGGCGATTGCCGGAAGTTTGCGCGCCGCCGCCGCGTCCGAAACCACCGGAGCCGTTGTTTGAAATGCCGAAAACCGGCGAACTCAAATTGCCGGAAGGCACGCTCTCGTTCGTATTGTTCAAAAGATTTTGAATATTGACCGACAAATTCAGATTATAGCGGCTGCCGGTTTCCGCATTGCCCGCCGCGCCGCCGCGTCGTTGTCGTCCGCCGTTTCCGCCATTTCCGCCATTTCTGCCGTTTCTTCTGCCGCCGGTTGCTGCGCCGCCGGTCGCCTCGCCGCCGAAGCCGAAAGTTTTGCTGACGCGCAAATTAACGACGGAAAACGACGGCGCGATTCCGTAATTTCGTGGAATCAGCGTTTGTCCCGGTTGCGGGTTAACGTCGAAATCGCCGAACGGCGTCACGCGCAAATTGGCGGCGGCGGTTTGCGCGTCGGCAAAAGCCGGACGTTCGGTAAACAAAGTATCGCCATTCGTGTCGCGTCCGGTCGTGATATTAAACGGACGCCCGGAATTGAAGGTAAAAATCGGATTGAGCCGAACGTCCCACGGCAGTCCGCTGATCGTTCCGAAAACCGTCACGCGATGCCGCGTGTCCTGCGTCGAACGTCCGTATTCGCCGCTCGTATCGTATTGATTGATCGGAAAACTGCCGAGTCCTTCGGTATCGCTGCGCGCCCAATTCAAAGTGTAATTCGCCCGCATCGTCAACGATTGACTGAAGCGATTATTAAGGCTGAAAATCAATTGCTGCTGATCGAATCGTCCGGTTGATTCGTACTGAAAAACGTTCGCCTCAGTCGGTGACGGACGAATTCCGCTGCCGGAAACGCCGGGCACAAACGTTCCGGGAAGCGGCGCGTTGATGTTGCGCGAACGCAGCACATTGCGCGTTTGCGCGTTGACGAAATTGACCGAAAGATTCGTGCGAAAAGGCAGTTGCCGTTCGTAGCTGAATGAAGTTTGAATGGTGTACGGCGTGCGCAAATCTTCGTCAAGTCGGCGTATGCTCTGGCGAACAGCGAATGCGGAAAACTGCGCGGCGGTCGGCACGGCGGGAAACAAATCGAGAAAATTAAACCCGTTCGGCGTCGAAGTCGTAATGACGAATTGCTGCTGAGTCGCGCCGGTAAATCGCAGCGTTTGCGACAGCAAAGATTCGTTGAAATTGTTGTAAAAAATTCCGATGCCGCCGCGAATCACCGAACGTCGTCCGCGCCGCGACTGATTCGTGTCAGCGTTTCTCGCGCCGAACTGCGGCGACCACGCGAAACCGAATCGCGGCGCGAAATTAAAGTTGCTGTTGATGTTGCTCTGCCAATCGTAGCGCAACCCGAACGAAAGCGTCAGATCCGGATTAACGCGCCAATCGTCCTGCACGAACGGGCTGAAATCCGTCTGCGAATACTCGATCAGCGGATTGCCGCCCGAAATCGAAAACTGCGTCGCGCCGCCGCCGCGCGCGCGAATTTCAGCGGGCGCAAGTCCGAGCCGCTGAAAAAGAAGCGTCCTGCGATATCGTTCGACGCTGGTAATTTGCGTGTTTACAATACTTCCGCTCGCGTTGCGAACGATTTGATTATTAGCGTCGAGCTGCGGAGCTTCGCCGCCGCCGAAAGTGTACGTTCCGGCGAAATTCTGCTCGGAAGCGTTTTCCGTCCAAGCTGCGCGCAGCCGCCCGCCCGCTTTTAAAGAATGCGCGCCCGCCGTCCACGAAGTGAAATTTTGCAGCTCGATGCGATCCTGATTGTTAAACGACAAACCGATTTGCGCGCCGCCGCCGGTAAAAGCGTCGAGCACGCGGACGGTCGGCGTCAAACTGCCGCCCGCCTGATTGCGGCGATTGCGTTCATACTGAAAACGCGTTTCGTTGATGATTTTTTGATTGATGACGCTCGTTTCCGTCAGCTGAACCGTGTGTTGCGCGGTACTGGAATCAAAGGCGCGCGACGCGAGATTAAAACCGCCGATTCCTTCATTGATGCGGTCGTTTTTTTCAAACGTATAACGAGCGACCAAAGTGTTCGTTTCGTTGATCTGCCAATCAAAACGCGGGCTGAAAGTTGTGCCGCGCGACGGCGATAAAACGGTCTGATTGAGCGAGACGATATTCAGCGCCGGATCGAGAACGTTCGCGTTGATGTCGTCGTTATCGTCAACCGCGCGCCGCTGGTAATCAACAAAAAACGAAAGTTTTTTCGCCACGAGCGGACCGCTCGCGTTGCCGCCGAAACGCCTCGATTGATACGGCGCGCGCGTCGGCGCAAACGGCGAACGCGAATTCAAACTTTCGTCATTAAAATTAAAAAACGCCTGTCCGCGAAATTTGTCCGTGCCGGGTTTGGAAAAAATTTCGACGCGCCCGTAACCGAGCCGATCATATTCCGCCGAAAAAGGATTGCGGTTAATGCGAATTTCGCGAATTGATTCTTTCGGCGGAAGTCTGCCGCTCGTAAAACCGTCAATATAAAATTGTCCTTCGGCGTCCACGCCGGCTGACGGACCGGCGAGCGCTTGCAGCGCTTCGGCTAAATCTTCCGGGTCGTCCGGCAGCGAATCGAGATCATCGCCGCGCAGCACGACCGCGTCCGCATTATTTTCAGGATCGGTTCCGATTTCCGTTTCATCCGATAAATTGATCGTTACTTCTTCCGCCGCTCCCGCCACCGTCAGACTAATGTCGAACGGCTCGGTGCGACCGGCGGTAATTTCGACTCTCGGATTTTCATACGGCGAGAAACCCGCCGCATCAACGCGAATCGCGTATCGTCCGAGCGGCAGCGTCGGAAAAACGTATTGTCCATGTTCGTCGGTTTGCGCCGCGCGCTCGATTCCGCCCTCATCAATCGCCGTTACCGTCACGTTAACAACGATTGCGCCGAGAGAATCGGTTATTTGTCCGCGCAGCGTCGCCGTCGGTTGCTGCGCTTCAACTGTCGCCGCGCCGACAATCAGACAAAAAACTATAAAAAATCCCGGTAGAGCGGCTTCGCCAAATTTTTGTCGCATAATAATTCACAGTTCGGTTGCCGATTAAAAAATTATACAGAAAAGCAAAAACGATTAAAAGATTTCGGCGAAAAACTTTGGAAGATTTTGCATTTATGTTTAGAAGAATCAATGACTTAGCCGACGAACAAAATGCGTCCGAGCAGCCGGGCGAAAAAAAAGCGCATTTGGAAAGATCAAAACATAAAATTATACTGAATAAAAAATCATTAAAAATTTATGAAAAAAATTGTTTCACCGAAAGTCGAATTCAGCAGTTTGATCGCACAGGTTAAAGCCGTCGCGCCGGAAATTTTCAGCGCCGACGGCAAATTTTTGAATCTCGTCGAAGGCGAGTGGAAATACGCCGGAGATCCGCGCGAATTCGTTTCGCCGGTTGACGGCAGCCGATTGGGAGCATTGCCGTTTTTGAATTCCGAACAAGCCTTAAAAGCCGTTCGGTTCGCGAAAAAAGAATCGGCGAACTGGGCGAAAACGGATTTGGACGAGCGCCGAAACAAAGTCGCCGAATGCGTCGCCGCGCTCAAAAAACATCACGAATTGATCGGTAAACTTTTAATTTGGGAAATCGGCAAAACTTATAAAAACGGTTTGACCGACATTGACCGCTGCATCGAGGGCGTCGAATGGTATCTCGAAAATATCGAAACGATGCTTGGCAACCGCCAGCCGCTCGGCTTAGTTTCCAATATCGCATCGTGGAATTACCCGTTTTCGGTGCTGATGCACGCGGTTTTGACGCAGATCTTGGCAGGGAATGCGGCGATTGCGAAAACGCCGACCGACGGCGGATTTATCAGTCTGAGCTTCGCTTTCGCGCTCGCGCGTAAGTGCGGTTTGCCGGTTTCGCTCGTTTCCGGTTCGGGCGGCGAATTGAGCGAAGTGCTGGTCGGCGATCAAAATGTTGATTGTCTTTCGTTCGTCGGCGGTCGCTACAACGGACGCAATATCGCCGACGCGCTCGCCAACCGGCAAAAGCGCTATATGCTTGAAATGGAAGGCGTTAACACTTACGGCATCTGGGAATTTTCCGATTGGGAAACGCTTGCCGCACAACTGAAAAAAGGTTTCGATTACGGCAAGCAAAGATGCACGGCTTACGTCCGGTTTGTCGTGCAGCGCAAACTTTTTCCGCAATTTCTGGAAACGCATTTGAGCGTTTTAAATTCGCTCAAAATCGGCAATCCGACGCTCGTCAGCAAAAAAGATGACGATTTGCCCGAACTCGATTTCGGTCCGGTCATCAAAAAAGCGCAGGTTGAAGAATTGAATAATCTTTATCAAAACGCGCTGCAAACCGGCGCGACGCCGCTGTTCGATTACCAGTTTGACGAAAATCTGTTTGCGCCCGAACAAGATAAATCAGCTTATTTCGCGCCGAAAAGCCTGGTTAATTTGACCAGGCACAGCGAACTTTATTTTCGCGAGCCGTTCGGTCCGATTGATTCGATTGTGCTGGTTGACCGCATCGAAGAACTAGTCGGCGAAATGAATATTTCCAACGGCGCGCTCGTCGCGGCAATCGCTTCGGACGACGAAAAACTGGCGCAAAAAACTGCGAAAGAAATTCGCGCGTTTAAGGTCGGCATCAATCAAATGCGTTCGCGCGGCGACCGCGAAGAACATTTCGGCGGCATCGGCGAATCGTGGAAAGGCTGTTTTGTCGGCGGCGAGCTGCTTGTGCAAGCCGTGACGAAAAACGGAACCGACGAAAACTTAAAAGGGAATTTCGGCGAAATCACGAATTTGCCCGAAAGCCGCTGAACGCAGTTTTCCGTTTGAGAAAATGTCACCAAAAAAAATAGGTTTTCGGCAGCGAGCCCGAAAACCTTTCCAAGAGCGAGAAATGAATAAAAATCAACTGCTTATTTAATAGATTGAAAGCAAAATCATTTCCAGAAAAAATACCGGATTCGCCGATTAAACGTAGAATTGTTTAATCGGCGAAATAAACGTAATCGGCGAGCGCGTCCATAATCATCTCGGGCGTCAAATCCGCCGCCGTCAATTTTCGGTTAAAGCGAATATTAAACCGCGAGCCGCCCTGCAAACGTTTGTCCTGAATGCGCAGTTTCGCCATTTCTTCGGCTTCCGCCGCTTCCGCCTGATTGCGCGCGTCTTCGCGGCGGCGGTCGCTGCGCAAATCATTTAATTCATCGCGCAATCTTCGCCTGCGCCGCTCGTCGGTTTCGTTTTTCAGCTCGCGTTCGATGTTTTTTTCCCGGCGCGTTTTATCGGCAGACGGAACGTAAACGGTCGAACTCGTTTCGTCGCCGAGCGTGCCGTAACCGCCGCCGCCGAGCTGAAATTCGATGTGTTTGTCCTTGACCTTAATTTTCGTAATCATAATGCGGTCGCCTTCGCGCACGCTGACGCCGAACGTTTTCAACGCATTGCCGTATTGTCCGAAATCGAGCGGGCGGTCATTTTCCGGGTGAATATTGACGCCGTCTTTGGTCGCGGGCAAATCAATTTTCACTTCGACGCGTCTGCCTTCAAAATAGCGTTTCAAATCGGCTTCGGTTTGCGCCGCAGTCAGTAAATTAGCCGTCAGAATAACGGCAGCGGCGATTAATAGTTTTTTTATATATTTTCTCATTAGCGTTACGCTCAAATTTTATTTTTTCAAAAGCGAAAGCCGCGTTCGCGAAGTTTGGAAAAAATTAAAACGCCGCGTTTTAATGGCTCTCATTTTGTAACGCGAAATGCCGCCGCGAAAAATATCAGCGCTGAAAAGAAATATCGGAAGCGTTAAATAAAATTTAGCGCTTCCGATATTCCTAAGGGGGAAAATGAAATCTACTTTCAGTTTTTATTACGACGAGAAAAAAGAAAAGTTCAAAGTTTTTTCATTGTCGTAAAATTTTCAGTCAAATCGCGCAGCTCATTGAGCGATTAGAAATTACGACGAAACAAATAGGACGCTTTGATAAAAAACGTTCTGCCGTTGCTGCGAAAGCCGGTTTCCTGCGCTCGCGAAAAAGGATTCAGTCCGTTGTAATTGAAATCGTCGTTGTAACCGGCGTAAATCGAAGTTCCGGGGCTCGGCGTCCAACCGACGACGAATTGTGGGCGCACGCGGCGCGAAATATTCGAGTAATCGAGCCGCAAACGGGCGAAAATATCGCGCGTAAATTGATACGTCGAACGCAGACTGAAAACATTGTCGTCAAACGCGACGCGATCCGTGTCGTGTCTGGTCAATTTTGTTCGCGTCCAGCTAAATTGCGTTTGCAATTCGGCGGTCGGCTGATAACGCAGACTCGATTCGAGGTAAAACTGATTGCCCGCGCCCGG
This sequence comes from Acidobacteriota bacterium, assembly GCA_005790265.1. Taxonomy (GTDB): domain Bacteria; phylum Acidobacteriota; class Blastocatellia; order Pyrinomonadales; family Pyrinomonadaceae; genus SXVE01. The sequence continues at coordinate 10,439 of SXVE01000199.1, forward strand.
ATCGTAAGCGGCATTCTGCCCGAATTGGAGCGCTGCCGGTGAAACGCGCTCATACGGTCCGGCTCCGAGATCGTAATCGAGATTGCCGTTGCTGTGACTCAAAACCAACAGCGCGAAAAGCTGTTTCGTCGGCGCGGTTTCGATGAATCCGTAAACTTCCTTGCGGTGCGCCGAGCGTTCCGAATCGTCGCCGAAAAAACTGCCGCGCGTCGGATTGGAAGCCGTGCGGCGCAACCCGAATTCGTGTTCAAAAACGCGCTCGTAACCGAGTTCGACGCCGGCGCCGACAAACGTCTGCCGTTGGAGAGCGAGCATTCCCTGCGTGTTCGATTGATAACCCTGCGAGCGTCCTTTCCAATCGTAGGACAGATTGGTCGAATTGTTGATTCGCTTAAAGATAATTGATTTTTTTGCGTCGCGGTCGGTTACATATTGAACGAACGAGCCGAGATAATTCGTGTCGTAG
>SXVE01000200.1 GCA_005790265.1 Acidobacteriota bacterium
AATGTGACGCCCGCGAAAATTCAATACGCGATGAACGATCTTTTGCCGAGCGATATTAACGTCATCAAAGTGCAGAATGCGGCGGATAATTTTCACGCGCGTCACGACGCTATCGCGCGTTATTATTTGTATCAAATCTCGACGCGCCGCACGGCTTTTGCGAAAAATTTCGTCTGGTGGATTAAAGATAATCTCGATGTCGTTCCGATGCAGACGGCGGCGGCGATGCTCACCGGGCGGCATAATTTTGAATCTTTTACCGAATCCGAAGACGGCAAAAAGCAGTCGTCAATCGTTGTCGTCGAACGCGCCGAAATTTTCACCGACGGCGATTTGATTTGTTTCCGCATCGGCGCGAGTCATTTTACGTGGAAAATGGTTAGAAGAATCGTCGGAATGCTCGCCGAAGTCGGACGCGGAAACTTGACTTACGACGGTTTTCAAAGGCTTTTGAAATTCCCGTCGAATGCGCCTGCGAAATTTACCGCGCCGCCGTCGGGACTTTTTCTCGAAAAAGTTTTATACAAAGGCGACGAACCGCCGAAACTGCAAAAATCCGTGTCTTTTTTCGAGTAAAATAAAATTAAGATAAACCGTGCGGCAAATTATTTAATTGATTTGAAATCCGTTTCGATTTATGACAAATTCAAATAACAGAAGTTTTACAAATATTTTTGCGGGAGTTTGAGAGAAAAATTATGCCGAGAATTACTGCCGAAGCCGCCGCCGGAACCGTCGCTTTTGACGCCGAGGAAGGGCGCAAACTCGTTCTGGCGCTTGAAGATAACGGCGTTGACATTTTGCATCGCTGTGGCGGAGTCGCGAAATGCACGACGTGCCGCGTCGAGATTTTAGCGGGCGATCCGGGCGAAATCGGAGAGCCGGAAAAATTGATTTTGGCGACGAAAACCGATTTGAACGATCACACGCGCCTGTCGTGCCAAGTGCGCATTATGGACGATTTGCACGTCAAAGTCGTGCGCCAGTCGAGCGTCGAAGGACTTGACGCGGGCGGACGACCGACCGAATAAAAGTTTTTTGATTTTGAGTTAAATAACTTATTTGATTGAGTTTAAAAAATCACAGCCTGCAAATCGGATTTGCGAAAAAAACCGTTTGCAGCGAAAAGAACAAGGAGAATTTTATGGAATCGCAAACAGCAACGAACAACGAAGCAAACAGCCAGACTTATCCGTTTTCACTGCCGGCACTCGGTTACGACACGGGCGCGCTCGCGCCGTTTATTGACCAGGAAACGATGGAACTGCATCACGGCAAACATCACCAGGCGTATGTTGACAATTTAAATAAAGCCCTCGCCGACCACGCGGATTTGCACGACAAAACGCTTGTCGAATTGCTCGCGCAAATTGATTCGCTGCCCGATGCTGCGAAAACCGCTGTGCGCAACAACGGCGGCGGACACGCCAATCATTCGATGTTCTGGACGATTATGACGAAAAACGAAAACGGCAAACCGTCTGGCACGTTAGCCGAAGCGATTGACCGCGATTTCGGTTCGTTCGACGATTTCAAAACGAAATTCAACGAAGCGGGCGTCAAACAATTCGGCTCCGGCTGGGTTTTTCTCGTCTCAAACGGCGACAAACTCGAAATCAAATCAATGCCGAATCAGGACACGCCGCTCATGCAGGGCGTCGAGCCGATTTTGGGCAACGACGTTTGGGAACACGCGTATTACTTGAATTACCGCAACCGCCGACCGGAATATTTGCAGCAATGGTGGAATGTCGTCAATTGGGACGAAGTGCAAAAACGTTACGACGCAATCGGCAAATAAACGTTAAAATAAACGAACAACTTTTGCCGTTCGCGCAAAGTTAAAGAAAAAGCCCTTTCTCCAAGATTGGGCTTTTTTCCTTGTTTAATTAACAATCGAAAAACGCCGTTCATTCGTTAAAAGCAACCGTTTATTAATCCGCATTTGCAACCGCCGCGCGCGCGGATTAATCTAAATTTTTGCTGATGAACACATTAAACGCGGCATCGCTCGTCAATCTTTTGGGCTTTACGGTCGGCATCGCGCTGTATGCGCTGTTGCTCGCGATGATCGTGCGTCATCGCCGCGCGGCGCGCGCTGGAAGCGTTAATACTTTGCTTTTGACGACTTCGATTTTGGGTTTGATCTGGAACGTCGGCGAGCTGTGCGTTTTCGTTTGGAAGGATTTCGGCGCGAATGATTTTCCGCCTGCTCTCGTCGCGCTGTCTTATTCGGCGCTCGGATTTTTGCCGTCGGTCGTCGTTCATTCGGCGCAAAACGAAGAAAAAAAAGCGCGCTGGCTGACCGTCGCCGCTTACGGCTTGAGCATTTTTGCGGCTATTCTGCATTTTCAGACGCTGATTTTTCAAAACTCTGCGCCGTCGGACGCGGCGTTACGAGTTTTGACTTTCGGCTCGCTCGCGCTCGTCGCCGGGCTTTTGATTTTCAATTTCCGCCAAACTGTCGAAAAGAAAACGATTTGGGCGAGCGCGCTGCTCGTTTTCGCGGTTTCGGCGCTGCATTTGAGCGGCGACCGCGAAGAAAATTCGTGGCTCGTCGAGCTCGTCGCTCATCAATCTTCGCTGCCGCTCGCGCTCGCCATTCTTTACCAAAATTATCGTTTCGCGTTCGCCGATTTATTTTTGAAACGCGCTTTTTCACTGATTTTGCTCGCCGCCGTCGCTTTCGGACTGTATGTTTTCGTCGCCGCGCCGCTGCTGCATTATCACGAAACGCACGACCGCAACGACGTCAACGCCGTCAGCATTTTGCTCACTTTGTGGATCGCGACCGCGCTCGTTTATCCGTCGCTGCACCGTTTCGCCATCTGGTTCGTGGACAAAATCGTGCTCAAGCGCGGCGATTACGAAAAACTGCAAATCGAAATCGGGCGCGAAATCGAATCAATCGAATCAATCGAAAATATTTTGGGCGAGATTTGCCGCAAACTTTCCGCCGTTTTGACAGCGAAGAATGCCGTTTGGATCGAGGAAAACCAACTCGGCGCGGAACGGAAATTCGCCGCCGTCAGTTACACGCCGGACAGCGCGACGGTTTTTGTCGCGACCGCCGAAGCGCCGTTTTACCGGATAAATTTAAGCGATTTTGCGGGCGGACGGCGGCTTTTGTCCGATGAAGTCAAAATGCTCGAAGCCGCCGCGCTGCTGACGGCGCGGCGCATTGACGTGCTGCGCGTCTCGCACGAACGGTGCGATCAGGAATTTCGCGAACAGGAATTCGCCAAACTCGCGTCGCAAGCTCAATTATCCGCTTTGCGCGCGCAAATCAATCCGCATTTTTTGTTCAACGCGCTAACGACCATCGGTTATTTGATTCAAACTTCGCCCGACAAAGCTTTTGCTACCTTGATGCACTTAACCAAATTGCTGCGCGGCGTTTTGCGCGCTTCCGGCGAATTCTGCACGCTCGGCGAAGAGTTAAAATTAATCGAAAATTATCTCGACATTGAAAAAGCGAGATTCGAGGAAAAATTATCAATCGAAATCGAAATTCCGAAAGAGCTTGAAAAAATCCCGGTTCCGGCTCTGATTTTGCAGCCGCTCGTCGAAAACGCCATCAAACACGGCGTTTCCGAAAACAAAAACGGCGGCACGGTGAAAATCGCCGCTCGTCTGGAAAATCAAAACGGCGCGGTGTTTTTGAAAATGAGCGTGTTTGATTCGGGCGCGGGGAAACCGTCTGAAAAATCGGTTTACTCAAACGGCGTCGGGCTGAAAAACATCCGCGAACGTTTGCAATCTTATTACGGCAAAAAGGCGAGCCTGAAAATTGAAACCGATGCCGGCAAGGGAACGCGCGCCGAAATCGAAATGCCGGTTAAAACGGAAACGGTTAGAGTTTAAGATTTGAAATTCAAAATTTGAGATTTAACTTTTTCAATCTCAAATTCCAAATCCTATGAACAAACTGCGAGTAATCATTGCCGACGACGAACGACCGGCGCGCGAATTTTTGAAAGCGGTTTTGCGCCAATTTG
>SXVE01000201.1 GCA_005790265.1 Acidobacteriota bacterium
AATCTGCTACTGACTACCAATTTTTATTTTTTGATACGATGCTTTCTAAGAACTTTGCATTTTTGACACGAACTACTACGACGCGCTAAACGCAGCGCGTATTTTCGGCGTTTTTTACTAAGCGCTAAGGCAAAGTCGCTCTTATCAAATCAAATCTTTTAGTAGTAGGTTGTTAATTTTTAATCGTTAATTGATTCGATTGATTTGAAAAAGCGAACTGCTTTTCAGGCGTTGTTTTCTACGCAAAAATCAATCGAAAGCATTTAACGTTAATTATTAACAAAAATATGAGCGAGTTAAACGTAAAATTCGGTGAAAGCCAAAAGCAATTGTCCGCCCCGATTTCGGTCGTTGAAGTTTTAAAGAACTTTGACCGCGACGCGGCGAAAAAGGCTTTGGCGGCGCGCGTCAACGGCGAAGAAGTTGATTTGAATAAACAACTCGAATCGTCGGACGAAGTTTTGTCTGTCGAACCGATTCTGCCCGAATCGCGCGACGGTTTGGAAGTGATTCGTCATTCGACCGCGCATCTTTTGGCGGCGGCAGTTCTGGATTTGTTTCCGGGAACGCAGCTCGGCGTCGGTCCGGCGCTGATGGAAGACCCGCGATACGGATTTTATTACGACATAATCGCGCCGCGCCAATTGACGATTGAAGATTTACCGGCGATTGAAAAGAAAATGCGCGAATTGCAAAAACGCAATTTGCCGTACCGCCGCGAAAACGTGCAGAAAGCGCAAATTCTCGACATTTTTCACGAACGAAACGAGCCGCTCAAAAAAGAATTAATCGAAGAAAAAGTCGTTGACAGCGCGAGCATTTATTACATTGATAATTCGCCGTTTATTGATTTCTGTCTCGGTCCGCACGTTCCGCACACCGGAAAATTAAAAGCATTTAAACTGCTCGCACTGTCCGGCGCTTACTGGAAAGGCGACGCGGAAAAACAGCAGATGCAACGCATTTACGGAACCGCATTTGCGACGCAGGAAGAGCTTGACGCGTGGACAAAACAGCGCGAAGAAGCCGAAAAACGTGACCATCGCCGATTAGGAAGAGAACTCGACTTATTTTCGATTCAGGACGATTACGGGCAAGGTTTGATTTTGTGGCACCCGAAAGGCGCGATGATTCGGATGGAGATGGAAAATCTCCTCAAAGAAGAATTGCAGAAACGCGGCTACAGCTTCGTTTTCACTCCGCACATCGCCAAACGTGAACTTTGGAAAATTTCCGGTCACGAAGAAAATTACGCCGATTCGATGTTTGCGCCGACCCGCGTCGAAGGCGATGACGACACGGAATTTCGCTTAAAGCCGATGAATTGCCCGTTTCATATCGGCATTTACAAATCGAATCAACGCTCATACCGCGATTTGCCGCAGAGATATTCGGAAATGGGCACGGTTTATCGCGCCGAACTTTCGGGAACGTTGCACGGTTTGATGCGCGTTCGCGGATTTACCGTTGACGACGCGCATCTTTTCGTTCGACCCGATCAGGTTCGCGAAGAAGTCGCCGATTGTCTCGATTTTGCGATCAAAGTTTTTGAAACTTACGGTTTCGAAAAAGTAAAATTCGAGCTTTCCGTGCGCGGCGATGCGGAGAATAAAATTTATCTCGGCGCGGACGAAGAATGGGAAAACGCGGAAACTTCGCTTGCCAACGCGCTCAAGGAACGCGGAATTTCCTACGAACGAATTGAAGGCGAAGCGGCTTTTTACGGTCCGAAAATTGATATTAAAGTCGAAGACGCCATCGGTCGAATCTGGCAGCTCGGAACGATTCAGCTCGACTGGAATCTGCCCGAAAGATTCGATCTCGAATATATGGGCGAAGACGGACAGAAACATCGTCCGATTATGGTTCACCGCGCGCTGTTCGGTTCGATTGAGCGATTTTTCGGTGTCTTAGTCGAACATTTCGCCGGTGCGTTTCCGTTCTGGCTCGCGCCCGTGCAAATCACTGTTTTGCCGATTACCGACCGCATCAACGATTACGCCGAAAGCGTCGCTAAAGAATTGAAATCGCTTGGTTTTCGGGTTGAAACCGATGTTCGCTCAGAGAAAATCGGCGCAAAAATTCGTCACGCGCAATTACAGAAAGTTCCGTTTATGCTCGTTTTGGGTGATAAAGAACTTGAGGAAAATAAAGTCGCCGTGCGCGAAAAAGTCAAAGGCGATTTGGGAACGATGTCGCTCGACGAATTCAAGGAAATGGCGCGTAAACTAAAAGAAACGCGCGCTTTGTCAAACGATCCGAAACCGTTGGGAAACTAAACGAAATTCGGCGAAAATTCAAATAATCTTTTCGCCGAGCCGATTACACCTGACGATTTTATAAAATAAAGGAGGCTAAATATCGCTAGAAAATTTAATAACAAGAATCGCAGCCGATTCAGAGAGCCGCTTCACCGCACCAACGAACGAATTCGGGTGCCTTCAGTCAGAGTAATTGACGAAGACGGCGAGCAGCTCGGCGTAATGGACACGCGCGACGCCGTTCAGAGAGCCCGCGATATGGGCATTGATCTGGTCGAAATCGCGCCGAACGCCAAACCGCCGGTATGCCGCATCATTGATTACGGAAAATTTCTTTACGAAGAAAAAAAGAAAACTGCCGAAGCCAAGAAAAAGCAGGTCACCGTTTCAGTCAAAGAACTCAAATTTCGCCCCGCGACCGACGATCACGATTACAGTTATCGTATGGAACGCGCGAAAGAATGGCTGGTTGACGGCGACAAAGTGCGTGCGGCAATCGCTTTTCGCGGACGCGAAATGACGCACCGCGAACTCGGCGCCAAAATTCTGAAAAAGCTGACTGAAGATTTGGCTGAGGTTTCCGACGTGGAAGTCGCGCCGAAAATGGAAGGTTATCAAATGTTTACGATATTAGTGCCGAAGAAAACGAAATAAGATAATGATTAAATACTTTTAATCATTCGAGAACAACTAGGAGGAATTATGCCAAAACTTAAAACACACAAAGGCGCAGCGAAACGTTTTCGCTCGACCGCCAGCGGAAAATTCAAACGCGGTCACAGCCACGCGCGCCATATTTTGACGAAAAAAAGCTCGAAACGGAAACGCAATCTCGACATTGATGCGTTGGTCTCAGAAGGCGATCAGAAGCGCGTTGAAAAAATGCTGCCCTACGGAAGAAATTAAGAAAATTAAAAATGCAAAATTAAAAATTAAAAAATCACACTTTTTTCATTTTGAATTTTTAATTTTTAATTTTCACGACTAAAAGGAGTGAAAAGTTATGCCAAGAGCAAAACGCGGGAATAAACGCACCGAGAAGCGCAAAAAAATATTAAAACTAGCCAAAGGTTATTACGGAACGAAATCGAAGCTGTATCGTTCAGCCAAAGAATCGGTTGAACGCGCGCTGAATTTCGCCTACACGGGCAGAAAACTGAAAAAACGCGATTTTCGTAAATTGTGGATCGTCCGCATCAACGCGGCTTGCCGTTTGAACGAAATGAAATATTCGCAGTTTATGCACGGCTTAAAACTCGCGGGCGTCGAACTCGACCGTAAAGTTTTAGCCGATTTAGCCGTCAAACAGCCGGAATCATTCGCGGCTTTAGCTGGACAAGCAAAAGACGCGATCAGCAACAATCAGAGCCAAGCAGCAGCTTAATTGAAATATGAGAATCAATTTCACTGCAACTCAAACAGGTTTTGAAGCAGATGAATTTGCAATTGTTTGCGGCGTAACTGGAGTTGATTCTCAAAATCAAGAACATTTTTTAACACTTCAGCGTG
>SXVE01000202.1 GCA_005790265.1 Acidobacteriota bacterium
AAAAAGGCAAAGGAAAAATCCTTTGCCTTTTTTGATTGTCGAACGCGATTTTTGGTTATTTAACAAGCACGTCGTCGGCTAAACCGAAATTGATCGTGCGGATTGAGCGGTCGGCGGAGCGTTGGATGAGCCAGTGACCTTTTTGGAAAACGGTCTGGTCAATTCGTCCGTCGCCGTCGAAATCGCCATTGACGGTCAGCGCGTCAGCATCGCCGAAACGAGCGGTTTCGTAGTCGGTGGCGGTGGCGAGAATGTGCCATTCGCCGCTGCGGAACTGCGCGATATCGGCGAAACCGTCGCCGTCGTAATCGCCCGCTGCCGGAGCGTCGCCGTTCATGCCGAATTTAGCGGCGGAGAAACGTTCGTCCGAGCTGCGAAGCGTATACCAATAACCGTCGGACGGTCGGAAAACCGAAGCGTCGGCTTTTCCGTCGGCGTCGAAATCCGCTGTTAAGGGCTGATCTTCGTTCATTCCGAAGTTTTTCACTTCGAGTGAATTATCGAAACTGCGCTGAATATACCAAACGCCGCTGCGATAAACCGCGATGTCGGTTTTGCCGTCGCCGTCGAAGTCCGCCGGAACGAGCTTGTCATCGGCGAAACCAAAACGCTCGACGCGAAGTTTCTGCGTTTCCGATTGCCAGATGTACCAGTTGCTTTCAGACGGACGGAAAACTGCGTAATCGGCTTTGCCGTCGCCGTCGAAATCACCGGAAACAGGAATGTCGGTCGCCGCGCCGAAGCGGAAAACGCTCATTTTTTCATTGCTCGACTGCATCACATACCAATTGCCTTCGGACGGACGATAAACCGCGATGTCCGATTTGCCGTCGCCGTCAAAATCGTTTTTCGGCTGGTATTTTTTTGCCGCCGATTGGAAATCAGTATCAAGAGCGTTGTCGAGCAAATTAACCACGGCGCTCGCCGGAGCAAACGCGTATTTGCCGCTCAACGGCTGAACGATATAAGTTCTGCCGGTTTCGCGATTGCCGAACGAATAATTTCCGGCAGCATCGGTGCGTTGGACGATTTTAGTATTCGCCTGCGCATCAATCAGAGCGACGAGCGTATTTGCCAGTTGTTTACCGTTGAAAGTCAAAGTTCCGGCAATCGTGCCGCTCGCCGCCGTCGGAACGAGCGTAAATTGCAAACTCGCTTTGCCCGGTTTGACGCTTTCAAATCCGGCGTTGTCAATGGCGTAATACAAAATTTCCGCCGTCACGTTGCCGTCAACCGGATCAATCAGAATCGGCTGCGTCGGGTTGCCGCTGCCGTTGGTCGGAACGATAACGCCATTCGGCGGAAAATTCTGCGCCGTGTAAAATACGCCGTTAATCGTGATTGACGCAACGGCGCTGTTAAACGACGCGATGCGAATGCCGGTGACGATACCGGGACTCGAATCGCCCGCTGTAAACGTGCCGGGCGGAACCGTTACTTTGGTCGAACCGCCGGGATTTGCCTGGCTCGGCGCTGCATTATTAAACGCTTCGGGGCGGCGCTGAATGCCGAAATTGGCGTTCGTTATCGCCGCCGAACCGACGGTGACCGGTAGCAAACCGTTGGCGGTGCCATCGCTGCCCGCGCCGCTGCCCAAAAATTCGGCGGTGTTTACCCAGTAAGTCGGCAGCGCCGTTAACGGCGCGGCGTTCGAGACGACGCCCTGATTAGTCGTGATCTGCACGGTGAAATTACCGGCGAAAGCGTTCGGAAAACTATAAGTTCCATTGTCCGCCACCGGCGTCGTCGCGACGACGACATTGTTGGCGTCGAGCAGATTGGCGTAAAGTCGGACGGTGGCGGGCGAGACAACGCCGGTAGTGGGCGCGCCGATGCCGCTGCCGTCAATCGTCGAATCGGTGAAGCCGTCGGTGTCGTTGAAAACCGTTCCGCTCAAGCTCGCCGAAGCGAAGCTTCTGCCGAAAGTCGTAATTTGGCAGCTCAGGTTGAGCGAACCGTAGCGCACTTCGGGCGTGCCATTGACAGCGCAGTTTGCGGCGGTGTTAAACGAATAAGTCCACGTAAATTCGCTGACGTTTAAGTAAAGCGCGGCGCTTGCATAATCGGCGCCAACGCCAATGCCGCTCTGGATGGTGGTCGAACCGGCGGTAATCGTATTGCCGTTTCGTACCTGCGCGGTGTTGGCGGTCGTCAAAACCTGATTGAGCGCGTTTGAATAGCTGACCGATTCTTTCAAACCGCCGCACGCCGCTGAACCGTCATTGTCGAGCGTCGTCGCAGCAACGGTAATCACTCGCGGAGTGGTCGTTCCCGACACGACGAATTGAATGCGATATGTGATGCTGCCCGTCCACGGCGTATTATTGATAAAATTGTTCGTCTGCCCGATACTCGGCTGCAAATTTTCATCGAAACCGACATTACCTGTTCCAGGCGCTAAATCGGCGCTCGGAAAATCCGCCGTGTTACTGTCTTGATTGTTCGTGTATCCGGTGACGGTGACGAGCGCGTCAACGCTCGTTCCGTCCGGCGCGACTCCGGCGTTAGCGTAACGATAAACAACGCCCGGATTATTGTCGGTGCCGGAAACGACTGTTCGATTAGCGTTAGTAAAAGAAATTGATGTAACGGACGCGCCATTGCACGGTATGGCGGTCGGAGCGAATGACTGCTCGGCGGCGCAATCTTTTAATGCGCTCGCGCCGGAAGCGGAAAAAGCGGGATTATTAAGCGGTAATCCGGTTGATTGGCGATTTTGATAAAATTGACCGGACAAAAACGGCGGGTTTTTTGATAATTCATTGTTGCGCTGTTGCGCGATGCCCGAAATGGACGCCGCCAGACACACAATCAAAATCAAAAAAGATCTGATCTTCATAATTTCTCCTAAACTAATATTTTATTTTTTGTTTGATTTTCGACTTAAAACTTGAACTTACGCAGGTTTATAAGCGGGATTTAGCAGCCGGGGTCGTGCTGCCGTCGAGTATTTGTAAAACTAGCTTAATAATGTTTAAACATTCGCAAGCTGTTTATGAACATAATTTAAAACGAGAAAAAAAGCAACAACTTTCAGTGGAAAAAATTATAGTCTCAAAAACGATTTTCCAGAGCGGACGAATTCCGGGTTTGATCGCTTGCCGAAAAAGCATAAACAATCAAATTGCTAGCGGGAAAAAGGATTGCCGCAAATTTTATTGCGGCAATCCTTTTTTCCCATAATGCATTAGCTAGCGGCTTCAATCGAGCTTTGCCGGTTCGGATGGTTTTTCAGACTGTCTTTTTTCAGACTGTTTTTGGTCGTTGTCGTTAAGCGAGATGCCGAAGATTTTCGGATCATTAATAAATTCGGCGAGTCTTTCAGGACTGAAAGTGGCGCGAATAACGGCGGCTTGCTGTTGGTCAATCGTCACGAGCGCGATTTTCACTGAATTTCCGGCTTCGCGCATATACATATACGCTTGCTGTCCGTCGCGTGAGCGCGCCCGGAAAATCGGACTCCAATTTTGATCGAACGAACTTCTCATCACGTTCTGCATTTCGCGGTCGAGCGTTTCGCCGGAAAATTTCAAATCTTCAAACAGCGTCACGCTGAAACTTTTAACGCCCGCCGGTCGCACTACGCTGACGGCGAAACGGGCGAGAAACATAAACGGAATTTTGACTTTTTTCGCCTGATACTTGGTTTTCAAGTGGCTGACAATCGCTTTGTATTCTTTCACCTTCGCCGCGTTCGCCGTCGTTGCGGAGAACGTCGAAAAAGCGAATACGAGCAGCGCGAAAACGACGGCGGTTTTGATATTTGTTCTTTTTAACATTTGATCGTCGCTCCTTTTTTAGTTTTTCGGTTTCGCTTTATTTTCGCCGTCGCGTTCGATGTCGATTTTCGGAATGTTCAGTTTGCCGCTCATTTCGGCGAGCGTTTC
>SXVE01000203.1 GCA_005790265.1 Acidobacteriota bacterium
AAAACAGTTGGTGTTATTGTTGTGAAATTTTCGGGTGCGGCTTCAAACGCAGAATTTTTCGTAAAATACCGGTTAAAAATTAATCTGCCGAAAACTTCGGTTTAAGTGTTGTTGTTGTAGAGTTCGCGCTGCAAAAATAATTTTGCTGTCAGCCATTCGCGTTTGACGGTGGCGGGCGAGATTGCTAAAACTTCGGCGGTTTCTTCGACTGATAAGCCGCCGAAAAATCGCAATTCAAAAACGCGTTCCTGCCGCTGATCGAGCCGCGCGAGGTTTTTTAAGGCTTCGTCTAATTCGAGCAAATTCAATTCGCCTTCGGCAAACGCGTCAACGGCGCGGTCGAGCGTGACGCGGACGAGCGTTCCTTCGCGTTTCTGGCGTTTGCGCGCGACGGCGTGATTGACCAGAATTCGCCGCATCATTTTCGCCGCGACGCTGATAAACTGCGTCCGGTTTTCAAAAATGCCTTTTTCCTGATCGGCGAGCCGCAGATAAACTTCGTGGACGAGCGCGGTCGGCTGCAAAGTGTGATCGGTGCGTTCCTGCCGCATATAAAAAGCGGCGAGGCGGCGCAGCTCGTCGTAAACCTGCGTGTAGGCGTTTTCTAAATCAGATTCGCCCGAAAAATCAAAATCCCGCGTGATTGGCACTTTATTCATAAGCGTTATCGTTTTGGGCAGGAGAAAAAATCGTTTCAGCCGCAAAAATTTTGAGCCGCGTTCGTCAAAAATATTGCGTATTGTTCGGAAGGGAAATTTCTGCATCGGCAAAATTGCCGGTGAAACGTGTTTTGCCGAATAATTTCAGCAAATACCAGTTCGCCAAAATATAAAAATTTCGATTTCCGACACCCTTTTTAAGCATTTTAACCAAAGTGATTTCAGGTGATACTAAACCGCCGGGTTTTGCGCGTTTATTTGTGTCATTCCTTTTTAACAGATAATTTTTCGAGGAGCAAAAGATATGGAAAGAATGGTTATCAAACACTTGAGCGGTTCGCGCGCCAATCAGGTCGAAGAATTCGCGTTGCGCCATCACAATGAGCTTGTTTTCGGGCGCGATAATTCGGCGACGGTCAAGTACGATCCCGACCGCGACGATTTGGTCGGACGCCAGCACGCCAAAATTTCAAAAGACCCGTCCGACCCGAACGGCTTTATCCTCACCGATTTAAACAGCACAAACGGAACTTTTCACAATAAAAGAAGAATCAGCGGCGCGGTCAAATTAAATCCGGGCGATTCCGTGCAATTCGGACCGGGCGGACCGGAATTTATTTTTGAAGTCGAACCGCGACCGGACAATGCGGCGAAAGCGACGAGAATGGTTGACGCCGGCAGAACGCCGATGCCCGCGACCCGGATGGTTGACACGAACGCGAACCAAGCGGCGGCAGCGACGGCAGGCGCAGTCGGCGGCAATCGCCCGACCGGAACGGTCGGCAAAGCGACGGTCGAGCGAATGATTTCGCAGACCGTGCAGGAAACAAAATCGTCGCAGGCGAAGAAATTCGGTTTAATCGGCGGCGTCGCGGCGGTTGCCGTTTTGATTTTGTTCGGCGCGGTCATCGGCGGCGCATACTGGTATTCGTCAACGAGAGAAACGGCGCTGAAAGACGAAATGACGACGAAGACCGGCGACCTCGAAAAGAAAATGGCGGACGGCAAAGGTCTTTCAGCGGCGGAAATCAACGATAAATACGGCAAATCCGTTGTTTACATCGAAGTCGCGTGGCGTTTGATTGACACGTCGAAACAGGCGCAGGTTTATCATCAATTCGTGCCGAACAATCGCGAAGTTTTGTCGCGTTTGATGGGCGTTAATTACGGCAAAGGACCGATTGATCCGACGGCGGGCGGCGCGATTCCGGTTTACGTCGCGGTCGGCGATTCTTACGAACCGATTTTGACCGACGAGAAAAACGCGCTGAGCGTTCCGATTGGCGGCAAACACACGGGAAGCGGTTTTGTCGTGACGAACGACGGATTTGTGTTGACCAATCGCCACGTTGCCGCGACGTGGATGACAACGTATCGTTTTCCGCAGGATACACCGCGCGGCATCGTCATCACGCCGACCGGTCAGCTCGCGTCAACGTCGCTCGTTCCGCCGCCGACCGATTGGGTTCCGGCGAACACGAAACAGGAAGGCAAGCAATTGCAGGGAAATCTGAAAGGCGTTGACGACACGTTGGATGTAACGCTCGCCGGAAAAGAATCAAGAATGGCGGCGACTCTGAAACAAACTTCCGACCGCCACGACGTCGCATTAATTAAAGTTGACGTTCCCGGACAACTAACCAAAGTCGAAATTTTTGATAATTACGACACTTTGAAAAAAGGCGAAACCGTCACGATTATGGGTTATCCCGGCGCGAGTCCGCGCGTTTACGGCGTGATCGCGTCGAAAGACGTGTTTAATCAGGGAACGCAGATGAAAATTATTCCCGACCCGACCGTGACGACGACGAATATCGGCAATATCATTCGCGATTCCGACGAAAACGATAAAAACAAACGCGTCAGCGTGATGGGCGACGTGATTCAGCTCGCGACCGGCTCGACCGGTTCGGGCAATTCCGGCGGTCCGGTTTTCGATTCGCAGGGACGCGTGATCGGCATTTTCTTCGCCGGTCAGCAAGCGGACGCGATTACTTATGCCGTTCCGATTCGCTACGGAAAAGAGTTTTTAGCCAGCGAATAACCAGGATTTAACGGCGGCGAAGGCGAATTAAAAGATAGAAAATCGGTTTTATCTTTTTACTTGTGTCCATTCGATTTCGCTGCCGTTAAATAAATTTCTTCGCAAAAAGGTTTATGCAAAGGCGTTTGAACATCGGCGAACAGATTGGCGAATACCGCATCACGCAATTTTTGGGCGCGGGCGGAATGGGCGAAGTGTATCGCGGCGAACACGCCAAACTCGGACGCTCGGCGGCGATCAAAGTCCTGCTCTCGTCGGTCACGGACGAATCGTTTCGCCAGCGCTTTTTCAACGAAGCGCGTCTGCAAGCCAATCTGCATCATCCTTCAATCGCGACGCTTTATGATTTTCAGGAAATCGGCGGTCAACTGTGTATTTTTATGGAATACGTTGACGGAACGAGTCTGGAAGATGTCGTCAAAACTCGTTCGCTTGCCGTCGAAGACGCGCTGCAAATTTTCGCTGCAATCGTCGAAGCCGTCGGTTTTATTCATTCGCACGGCATCGTGCACCGCGATATTAAATCGCAAAACGTCAAATTAACGGCGAGCGGCAAACCGAAACTGCTCGATTTCGGCATCGCCAAAGATTCGGCTGCCGCCGCGCACAATCTGACGCAAACCGGCGGCGTCATCGGCACGCCGCATTATCTCGCGCCCGAACAGCTCGAAGGCAAACCGGCAACCGCGCAAGCCGACATTTGGGCGCTCGGCGTGCTTTTGTATGAAATGCTGACGGGCGATATGCCGTTTCAGAGCGAATCGCTCGCCGGACTCGTGCTGCAAATCACGACGGCAAATCCGCCCGCGCCGGAAAATATCAACCCGGCAATTCCGCGCGAAGTCGCGAAAATCGTGCAGCGCTGTTTGAAAAAAAGTCAGGCGGAACGGTATCAAACGGCGGACGAATTATTAAATGACGTGCGCCGCGCCGTCAACAAGGAAAAAACGGCGGCATACGGTTTAGGGAAAACTTTCGGATTGTTCGGCAAAGATAAAACCGTCGTTCAGCCAAGCGCGAACAGTTTTGAAAATCCCACGTATTCGGCTGAATACAATTCGGGCGCGCACGCGGCGGACGTTTACTCGCCGAGCGGAAACTACGAAAATTATGAACAGCCAAAAAGTAAACAGCAAAACAAATTGCCGTTCGGTTTGATTGCGGGCGCGGTTTCCGCTTTTGTTGTCGTGTTGTTCGTTGTCGTTGGCGCGGGCGTTTATTTTCTCAAAAGTTCCGCCGCCGATTCGGGAAAATCCGTCGTTGCTTCAAATCAAAAAAACACAAACAGCTCGGCGATTGTCGTCGGAACCAGCAGCGCGCGGCAGATAAAAATTGATGTTGACGAAGGCAAAGCGGAAGTTTACCGCGCGGGCGAAAAAGTCGGCGCGACGCCGCTCGATTTGGCGGTCAAAGACGGCGAAAAAGTTGATTTGACATTAAAGCGCGACGGTTTTGAAGATAAAACCGTGCAGTTTGAAGTCGGCGGCGGAAAACGAGTTTACACTTTTTCACTCAAACAAAAATAGTTTTAATAGACGAAATAAAAAGTAAAAAGAAAGGTTTCGAGCGATTTTTAGAAATTAGACGGAAAAAACATAATGCAGAGCACCCGAGAAATAAAAATAAATGATGTGATCGCCAGCGTTCAGACGGATGTCGGCTGCGTGCGCGAAGCGAACGAAGACAGCGGACGTCACGTGCGACCAAGCGATTTGTATGTGCAGGCGACGAAAGGAACTTTGACGATTGTCGCCGACGGAATGGGCGGACACGCGTCCGGCGAAGTCGCGTCACAGATGGCGGTCGAATTAATCAGCCAGTTTTATTACGCGGACGATGCAAATCCGCCGGAAGTCGCGCTAAAAAACGCGGTCGAACTGGCGAGCCGCGAGATTTATCAAACTTCGCTGACCAATGAAAATTATTACGGAATGGGAACGACGCTCGTCGCGCTCGCGCTGCAAAACAACACGGCGTTTGTCGCGCACGTCGGCGACAGCCGTCTTTACCGTTTGCGCGCGGGCGTTTTCGAGCAAATCACCGAAGATCATTCGCAGGTAATGGAAATGGTGAAATACGGTATCATTTCGCGCGAAGAAGCGAAAAATCACGAAGACAAAAACGTGATTCTGCGCGCGATGGGAACGCAGGCGGACGTCGAAGCGGAACTGACCGCGCCGTTTGCCGTTCACGCGAACGACGTTTTCCTGCTTTGTTCGGACGGACTATGCGATATGCTCGAAGACGAAGAAATGCGGCGCATTCTCATCGAATCGTCCGATGTTCACGCGGCGTGCGAACTTTTAATCGAGGCGGCGAAAAATCAGGGCGGACACGATAATATCACGGTCGGAATCGTCAAGATTTCGTCGTCGGGCGAAGCGGAAACGAAAACCGTCCGCGCGACGCGCGACATAAATATCGCGTGAATATCGAGGGAAATATTATGATCGGACAAATAATCGGCAATTATAAAATCGAAGAAAAACTCGGCGAAGGCGGAATGGGCGCGGTTTATCGCGGCGTTGATACGATGCTCGACCGCGAAGTCGCCATCAAAGTTCTGCGCCCGGAATTGACCAGCCAAACGGCGGTCGTCGAACGATTTCGCTCGGAAGCCGTCACTCTGGCAAAACTCAATCACCCAAACATCGCGACGCTTTACTCGCTTTTTCGCAGCGGCGACGAGCTTTTTATGGTGCTCGAATTCGTGCGCGGCGAAACGCTCGACAATATTTTGCAGCGTCGCGGCGCGCTGCCCGCCGCAGAAGCGATTCCGGTTTTCTCGCAGGTTTTGGACGGCATTGATCACGCGCACGAACTCGGCGTCGTTCACCGCGACATCAAACCGGCGAATATGATGCTGACCGAAAAGGGAACTTTGAAAGTGCTCGATTTCGGCATCGCCAGACTTTTGGGCAGCGCCCGAATGACGCGCGCCGGAAACATTATCGGCACGCTCGAATATATGGCTCCCGAACAAGTCAAGGGACTTGAAACCGACGGGCGCAGCAATATTTACGCGCTTGGAATGATGCTCTACGAAGTTTTGACTGGACGGCTGCCGTTTCAAACCGAAAACGAATTTGAATTGATGCAGATGCAGACGAGCGAAATGCCGCCGTTTCCGCGCGAGATTAACCCGAATATTCCGGAAGAAGTCGAAGCGGCGATTATGATCGCGATTCAGAAAAATCCGGCTGATCGGTTTCAAACGGCGGGCGATTTTCGCGAAATGCTGCTCGACGCCGGTTTCGCCACGCACGGCACGATGCACGGCGCGACGGGAACGCACAAAAGATTGCCGACCAAACCGTCGCGACCGGGAATTTCGCAGGCGGAAACTGCGATTTTAAGCGGCGCGGCGCAACCGGAAAAAAACAACCCGGCGATTAAATCTACACGGCTCGGCGCTTCTTCAGCTGCCGCGCCGCCAAATTCTGCGCCGCAAAATGAAGTGAAAGCGACGCGGCTCGGCGCATCGCTCGCGACGGCGGCGGAAGCGGCGGGAACGATGAAAGCGACGCGGCTCGGCAGCGCCGTTCAAAACGCGCATCAAGCGCCGCCGAACGCGTCGCCGAATGCGGCGAGCGCGTCGTTTTTCAGCAAAATCAAGCCGATTCATTACGTCGGCGCGGGCGTCATCGTTTTGTTTTTGCTCGGCGCGGTCGTTGCCGTTCCGCTGCTCGTTTTGACGCAGATGAAAAAAGCGTCGGTTGAAACGACACCGGCGGAAACGCCCAAAATCGAAGAAGCGCAGCGACCGGAAATCGTCGAAATGCCGCCCGCGCCGCCGCCGCAAATGCAACCGGTTGCCGAAGGAAATCTGACGCCGATTGCGTCGCCGGAACCGCTGACGATCAGCAGCGCGCCGCAGACCGGAGAATTAAAGCCGGTTGAAGAAAAACAAACCGCCGTGAAAACGACGACGCAAAAACCGGCGACCGCCGCGCAAAAACCGCCCGCGCAAAAACCGGCGACGAAACCGCCCGCGCAGAAACCGGCGGCACCGAAAGGCGACGCGCGCTGTTTGCTGACAGGCGACTGCTGATTTAATTTTTTTATAAAAATGAAATTTCGGGAGACGAAAATATGATTTTCGAGAAATTGAGAAACGTAAAACTTCAAACGTTGTGGCTGCCGGTTGTGTTGAGCGTAATTTTAGCGAGCGGCGCGGCGGCGCAGCAATACGTCGGTTCGCCGGTGACCAAACCGCGATTAATCAGCGTTTTGCGCTCGAAATCTTTGCAGACGCGCGACATCGTGAAAATTATCAACGAAAGCGGCGTTAATTTTCAGATCAACAGCAGCACGGAAACCGAATTGATCGCCGCCGGAGCGCGTCCGCAAGTGATTGAAGCCGCGCGCGCCAACTACCGCGCGCCCGTCAATTCCGGCACTAAAAATACGAAACCGCTCAACTCCGGCAATAACGTGAGCAGCGGCAATTCCGGCGCGGTGACGAAAGCGAATTTACTGCGAATTCTGCGCGGCAAAACGATGAGCAACGGCGCCATCGTTGATCTGATCGAGAAAAACGGCGTCAATTTTGAAACTACATCGGCTGTCGAACGAGAGTTGACGGCAGCGGGCGCGTCGCCAATCGTCGTCGCCGCCGTTAAAGACGCTTACGAGCAGACGGGCAGAGCCGCCGTCGAACCGGACGTTCCCGTTTCCAACTCAAATCGTTACGAATCTCTGATTAATGAGGCGATTGAAACTTACAACCGCGATGTGACGGGAAATCTGCCGCCGAATTCGACCGGACGCCTCGCTGCGATTCAGACTTTGATCAAAGCGGCGCAAATGCAGCCGAATAATCCGATTGCGTTTCAGCAGCTCGGTTTTATGACGCTTTACGGCACGCTCAACGGATTTTCGGCGGCGGAAATGAGTTTCCGCAAAGCGATTGACCTCGGCGGCAGTTCGGTTTTCCGCGTTTATCACGACCACGACGGAATCTTCAAAGACGTTTGCCAGGGTTCGCTTTACGTCGCTAAAGACGGCGTGCGGTTCGAGTCGGACGATAATAAACACACGTTCGACGCGACCGACGCCAACATCAAACAGGTCAAAACCAACAGCGGCTGGAAACGCGCTTTTCAAACTCGAAGCGGTTCGTTCAAAATCGTGCTCAACGATGAAAGCGACGAAGACGGCAAAAAATTCAGCTTCGCGCCGCTGACCGACAATATCGAAGAATCAAAAATGGTAATTCGGCTGATCGGCAAAAAGTAAGTTTCGGTTTTAACTGTAGAAAAGAGCGATTGATTTTACTCAAAATCAATCGCTCTTTTTTGGCGTCGCCAATCGCGCTTTTTTGGTGGAAAGTTGATACGCAAAGTCGAAACTATTTCCAACGGTTTTTTCTGTTGGCGGCGAATACTTGCTGATTTTCGAGATGATTTCTCGCTGCGAGTAAATCGCGGCGGCGTTTGACATTTTCCGGCGCGGCGGCGGCGAGTTCTTCAAAAAGCGGCAGCGCGGCGGCGAAATGCGCGAGCGCGGACGCGGTTTCTTTTTTCCGCAAAAAGGCTTCGCCCATTTTTAAGCGGCAAAAAGCGATGTCGTGCCGATAATCGGTGTTGGTCGGATCCGCCGCCGCCGATTTTTGGAAAACGGCGAGCGATTGCTCGTAAAGCGCGAGCGCCGCATTCGTCTCGTTTTTTTCAAGCAGAACGTCAGCGAGATGTCGCTGCGTAAACGCGATTTGGCGGCGCACCGCAATGTTGTGCGTATCAATCGCGGCGACCGTTTGATAATTGGAAATCGCCTGCCGAAACGCGTCGGCGGCGGCTTCAAAACGATTTTTCAGCCGGTAACTGACGCCGATTTCGAGCAGGCAATCAGCGTAGCCGTTTTGCTCGCCGACGTTCGCTTTGTCCGCTTCGTAAATTTGCCGCTGCATCGCCAGCGCTTTTTGCAAATGTTCCATTCCGGCGTCAAATTGGTTCGTGTCGCGCAGCGCCACACCGACCCACAATTCGGAAATCGCCGCGTTCGCGCGAAATTGCGTGTTGTGTTCGTCGGTCGCCTGCACTCTTTTCTCGATTTTCAAAGCGTCGCGAAAAAAGCGCAGCGCTTCTTCTCCGGCGCCCATCTCCAACTTTGCATAACCGGCGTAAGAATAATAAACGCTCAGATTGCGCTCAATTTGTAAATCGCCCGGATTTTTTTCAATCGCGATGTTAATCACGGAAATCGCTTTTTCATAATTACCGAGCGCCTCGGAAAGCGATCCGGTGCGCAGAATCGCTTGTCCGAGCATCGCGTAAGCACGGCTCAAATCACGCAGAGTTTGCGCGTTTTCCGGTTCGCTTTCGCGCGATTGTTCGCCGACGGCAATGGCGCGACGGTAATTTTCGGCGGCGCTCTCGATGTTGCCAATCGTCGTCAAAGCGTTGCCGACTTTGATATAACTTTTCGCCAAATCATTGGCTGCCGATGCGCTTGCGCTCGCGCCGCGCCGGTAAATCGCTTCGCGCATTCGCAACGCTTTTTGCTGACTTTCGAGCGCCGCCTGCGAATTTCCCATTCCCGGTTTAAAGATTTGCGACTGCACATCGCCGATTTTTTCGTAAGCCGCCGCGACTTCGCCGTGCAGCGAATCGTCGCTTTCGGCTTCGGCGGCGAGCTTGTCGAGAT
Organism: Acidobacteriota bacterium; assembly: GCA_005790265.1. Lineage (GTDB taxonomy): Bacteria > Acidobacteriota > Blastocatellia > Pyrinomonadales > Pyrinomonadaceae > SXVE01. The sequence goes on from SXVE01000203.1 coordinate 9,349, forward strand.
ATTCGATGGCGCGCGCGACCAGCAATTCGCGCGCTTTAATCGGACTTTCGTCAATTTTTTCGTTGATTTCAAAGATGAACGAACTGGTCAGATGGCGCACGTCTTTAAATCGCCGCTCGGCTTTTTCGCGCTCGATGTTCGCGATTTTCATTTGATAAACGGAAAAAAATAAACCGGCGAGAAGGCTGCAAAACGCTAATAAAACCGCGGCGGAAGCAAACGGATTGCGCTTCAGAAATTTTTCCGTCCGGTAAAAAAAAGTGTCGGAACGCGCCGTCACCGGCAATCCGGCGAGATGAAGGCGAATGTCTTCGGCAAAAAGCTCGACCGATTGATAACGACGCTCGGGCGATTTTTTTAAGGCTTTGAGAATGATGTTGTCAACATCGCCTTTTAGAACAGCGGTCGCAATGGTTTGACGCCGAAATTTTTTGCCGGAAACGGTTTCGCCCGGCGCGCCGCCGCGATTTATATTTTGTTTTTTATTTCGGATTGTCGCCGCTTCGCTCGGTTTGAGCGGCTGCATTTCGCCGTGCCGCAGCGAATATCCGGCAGCGGCGCGCGAATCATCAAACGGTTTGCCGCCGACGATTAATTCGTATAAAACGACGCCGAGACTGTAAACGTCCGAAGCGGTCGTAATCGCCGCGCCGCCGATTTGTTCCGGGCTGGCGTATTCCGGCGTCAGCGCCTGAAAACGCGTGACGGTCGCTTTCGTGTCGTCTGCGGAAATCAGTTTGGCGATGCCGAAATCGAGCAGTTTCGGCGTGCCGTCGGTCGTTACCAAAATATTATCCGGTTTCAAATCTCTGTGAACGATAAGGTTGCGATGAGCGAAGGAAACTGCCGCGCAAACTTTTCTGAAAAGTTTGAGCTTTTCCTGAATTGATAAATTTTTTTCTTCGGCGTAATTCGTGATCGGCGTTCCTTCAACGTATTCCATCACGAGAAAAGGCGTGTTTTCCGCCGTCGTTCCGCCGTCGAGCAGTTGGGCGATATACGGATGTTTGAGCCGCGCGAGAATTTGCCGCTCGCGCTGAAATTTGTGCCGCGCCGAACTGTTGTGAAAACTGCGCTGCAAAAGTTTGACGGCGACTTGCTGTTCAAATTCGCCGTCGGTGCGCTCGGCGAGAAAAACAACGCCCATTCCGCCCGCGCCGATTTCGCGCAAAAGTCGGTATCTTCCGATTTGGCGATTAATGAAATCTTCCGCCTCGTCACCCGCGTTAAAATTCTGCAAAAACGCCGCGCCCGGCGAATTTTCCGCCGAAACCGCAACGGAATTTTCAAATGCGAGCAGCGATTCGGCTTCGCGGCGCAGTTCGGCATCCGCGCCGCAAATTTCGTCGAGGTAAAGCGCGCGCTCGGCGTACGGAAGTTCGAGCGCCGTTCCCAGAATGTTTTTCAGCAATTGCCAACGTTCGGGCGTCATTTGTAGATAAATTTTTGAGAAGGGTTTTTCGCAATTTTCGGCAATCACTTAAAATCGCCGATCCGTGTGGAAGAACACAAACGAAATTCGTCGCAGCTTTTTATCGCCACCAAGAATACCGCGATTTTTTCTTTTAGCGCAAGCATTTATTGAAAAAATTGCTGAAAAATTTGCGCGCCGTGAAAACAGCAAAATGTGAAGAAATCCTGAACCAACACAACTGCGCCGCGCGCCGATTTTGACAGCCGGAACGATTTAGATGTTAAATTAAAGATTATTTTAACTTGGCTTTTTTAATCTAACTTAAACTTTTACAAGAAAATGAGCAGAAAATATCGTGTGGGAATTTTAGGCGCGACCGGAACCGTCGGGCAGCGATTTATCCAGCTTTTAGAAAACCATCCGCAGTTTGAAATCACGGCTTTAGCGGCTTCCGACCGTTCGGCGGGCAAACCGTTTGCCGAAGCGTGCGCGTGGAAACTGCCGGGCGGAATGCCGGATTCGGTCAAGGAAATAACCGTTCAGCCGATTGAGCCGCCGCTCGACTGCGAAATAGTTTTTTCGAGCTTGCCGTCGTCGGTCGCACGCGAAACCGAACTTACGTTTGCGCGCGCCGGTTACGCCGTTATCAGCAATTCTTCGAGCTACCGAATGGATGAAGACGTGCCGCTGCTGATTCCCGAAATCAATCACGAACATCTCGGTTTAATTGATGTCCAGCGCCAGAAACGCGGTTTCGGCACAGGTTTTATCGTGACGAATCCGAATTGCGCGGTCGTCAGTTTCGCTCCGCCGCTCGCCGCGCTGCATCAAAAATTCGGCGTCGAATCGGTGATCGTGACGACTTTGCAGGCGATTTCCGGCGCGGGTTATCCGGGCGTTCCGTCGCTCGATATCACCGACAACGTGATTCCGTATATCGCCGGCGAAGAGCCGAAAGTCGAAACCGAAGCGCAGAAAATTCTCGGCAAATTCGCCGACGGCGCGATTCAAAAAGCTGATTTCACCGTTTCGGCGCAGTGCTTTCGCGTTCACGTAATTGACGGACACACGGTTTCGGTGCGCGTTAATCTGCGAAAAACCGTGACGATGGAAGACGTAATCAAAGCGATTGAAACGTTTCCCTCGCTTAATCTGCATTCTTCGCCCGCGAAATTTATGGATTTCTGCGACGAACCTTCGCGTCCGCAGCCGCGTCTCGACCGCGACGCCGGAAACGGAATGACGATCACCGTCGGTCGGCTTTTTCCCGACAACGTTTTCGATTACCGCTTTGTCGCGCTCAGCCACAATACGGTGCGCGGCGCCGCCGGTTCGGCGGTCTTAAACGCGGAATTGCTGATTGACAAAGGAATTGTCTAAAAAATCACCTTACCTATTGATATGACTGAAAATATTTTCGCCGTCAAAGGCGCGAGTCCGCCGCCGGAGAAAAACTTTATCAAAAATCTGCTGATTATCTGCGGATTAATTACATTGATAATTTTGCTGACGATTGCGGCGAGTTACGTAATAGACATTTTAATGATGTCGTTTGCCGCGATTCTGCTGGCAATTTTGCTCAACGGTTTAGGCAATTTTCTGCGCCGCTTTGTGGATATCTCCGAAAGCAAAGCGGTTTTGCTCGTCACGCTTCTGCTTCTTATAATTTTCGGCGGAATCATCGCGCTGCTCGCGCCGGATGTCGGCGAGCAAGTCAAGCATCTCCGCGCAGAACTGCCCGCCTCTTTCAACAAAGTACGAATGTATATTTCGCAGTTCGGCTGGGGCAGAACGCTGATTGAAAACATTCCCGAAACCGACGAAATCGTCAGCACGGTGACAAACGGCGGATTTTTATCGCGCGTCGGCAACTATTTTTCTTCGACGCTCGGCATTATCACGAACATCGCACTCGTGCTGCTCGTCTCGCTTTATCTGGCAACCGAACCGGAACTTTACGCCAACGGTTTAACGAAACTTTTTCCGTTTGGCGCGCGCCCGCGCGTCAAAGAAGTGCTGTCGGCAATTGGCGGCACAATGCAGTCGTGGCTCGTCGGCAAATTCGCTTCGATGGCGTTTATCGGCGTTTTGACGGTTATCGGATTATCAATTCTCGGCGTTCCGCTCGCGCTTTTATTAGGAATTATCGCCGGACTTTTTTCGTTTATTCCGAATTTCGGTCCGATTCTCTCCGCAGTTCCGGCGATTCTGCTGGCATTTATTGAAAGCCCGATCAAAGCCGTTTACGTAATAATTTTGTTCGTCGCAATTCAGCTGATCGAATCGAATTTGGTAACGCCTTTGATCGAACGCCGCACGGTCGAACTGCCGCCCGCGCTGACGATTGTCGTGCAGTTGATTCTCGGCGTTTTGTTCGGCGCGCTCGGTTTGATTTTCGCTTCGCCGATTCTCGCCGTCGTCGTCGTGCTCGTTCAAATGCTTTATATTCAAGATGTTCTTGGCGACCGCGAGATTTCCGAAAAAATCAAAAAAGAAGAAGGCGAAGACAACTCTGACGAATCATCGGAGAAATCCGAGTCGGCGGATTCGATGTCTATTTTGAGTTAAAAAACGGAAAACTGAAATTTTTTAACGGTATTCGCGCCATAAATCTTCCGTAAACAAACCGGGAACCGTATCGAGCGATTGCGAGGCGGAATTTAATGTTTGCAAATACGTCTGCGTAATCCGCAAACGTTCTTGTCTGGCGACTAAATCGGTTCCGCTCGCGCCGCTCATTAAATTTTGTTGATTGGCAATCGCCGCCCGAAATCCGTTCGCGCCCTGATTTTTATAAACTAAAAAAGCCGCTTCGATATACGGGTGAAACTCGTCGGCGCGATTGAATTTGGCATATTTTCCGGTGCGCGCGACTTCATTGCAGGCGACGCCGAACGCGTCGCGCAAGCCGTTCGCTTCCGAACTCGAATCCGCGATATTAAAATTGGCGTGAATATTGTCGGTCGTGCCGAACAGATTATCCACCGTCACCTGAAGATAATCATTCGTCGTAATAAGATTCTGAATCGGCACGCCGCCCGAAAAAATCTGACCGGGCGCATTATGCGCCGCTTGATTTTCGGCAGTCGCTCTAAAATACTGCGCGCGCGCTTCGCCGACGGTCACGCCACCCGGCAAAATCCTGAATTTCGCCATCAGAAAAATGTGAACGAGAATTTCTTTAACGACCGATTGCCGATTTGTTTCGTGAGAAACGGCGATTTCCTCGATTGTTCCCGTAAAAGGCGGCTGCGTTAAATTACGCCGCAGCCACGATTTTTTCCCCATCAAACTCGTTCTTTCACTCATTAAAGCTCTCCCGAAATAAAAAAGAAATTTATCAAAATGACGTTTGAATGAATAAAATTTTGCGTCTATTCTTATAATTTCGATTGCCTGTTCAACCTAATGCCAATCGAAATAATACATTTTAATAATAGATTATAAAGCAAAAGTTACAGAATGATTACACGCTACACATTGCCCGAAATGGGCGCGATTTGGTCGGCGGAGAACAAGTTTCAGAAATGGCTCGACGTGGAAATCGCCGTTTGCGAAGTTCACGCCGAAGACGGAATTATTCCTGCCGAAGCGCTCGATGAAATAAAATCGAAAGCCGCTTTTACGGTTGAAAGAATCAACGAAATCGAGAAAACGACCGATCACGACGTGATCGCATTTACGACGAATCTCGCTGAAAACATCGGCGATGCCGCGCGTTTCGTGCATTACGGTTTAACGTCGTCGGACGTGGTGGACACGGCGAACGCGCTTTTGCTGAAAGAATCGTGCGAGATTTTGCTGCCGAAAATTGATGCGCTTTTGGAAGTTCTCAAACGCCGCGCATTTGAATTTCAAGACACGCCGCAAATCGGGCGGACGCACGGGATTCACGCCGAACCGACAAGTTTCGGACTCGTTTGGGCACTTTGGTATTCGGAATTTCAGCGCAACAAGGAACGACTGGAAAAAGCGAAAGAAACGATTGCGGTCGGCAAAATATCGGGCGCGGTCGGCGCGTTCGCTCATCTCGCGCCGGACGTTGAAGAGAGAGTTTGTGCCAAATTGGGAATTAAAGCGGCGGACGTTTCGACGCAGGTCATTCAGCGCGACCGTTACGCCGAATATCTCTGCACATTGGCAATTATCGCGTCGAGTTTGGAAAAAATCGCGCTCCAAGTTCGCCACTGGCAGCGCACGGAAGTTCGCGAAGCGCAGGAAAAATTCAAAACCGGGCAGAAAGGCTCAAGCGCGATGCCGCACAAACGCAATCCGATTTTGTCCGAACGAATTTGCGGAATGGCGCGCACCGTTCGCGCCAATTCAATCGTCGGACTGGAAAATGTCGCGCTCTGGCACGAACGCGATATTTCGCACAGTTCCGCCGAACGAATTGTTCTGCCTGATTCAAGCGCGACTTTGGATTATATTCTGGCAAAAACGACCTCGCTTTTGGATAATTTGGTGGTTTATCCGGAAAATATGCTGAAAAATTTGAATCTGACGCGCGGTTTGGTGTTCAGCGGACAATTAATGCTCGCGCTCACGCAAAAAGGCGTATCGCGTGAAGACGCTTATGTTTACACGCAGCGCAATGCGATGAAAGTTTGGGACGAAGGCGGCGAATATCGCGATTTGGTAATGAATGATGAAGATATTCGCGCGAAATTATCGGCGGAAGAAGTCGAGAAGGTTTTTTCCTACGAACATTATCTGCGCAACGTCGGAAAAGTTTTCGAGCGAGTTTTTGGAGAAAACAAAAAAGGTCAAGCCGTTTAGCTTGACCTTTTTTATTGAATAAAATTAATCGTTGAAATGTGGTATTACGACCATTTATCAGCCATATCGCCGATTACCGGCAAACGGTAGTTTCCGCCTTGATACGCTTTGACGCAGCCGATAATCATTAAGATTAAAAACCCGAAAATTACTGCGAAGTAGAGCAGACCGACAAGCGAACCAAGTATGCCGGAGTTGGTTGCCGCAACTAAAATACCACCGACCATTGCGACGGCAAAGATGGCAACAACGTAAACTACTGTTAAAAGAAGCGATTGAACGGCGTGAAAACGCACGTTTTTATTAGTTTTATCGGTGACTAAAACAATGATGCTGTAAATCAGACTTATTCCGCAAAGCGGCAGATAAGTTAGCATCGAACCGACATTACTATCCAGACCGAGAGCGGTTTTACCGTTCATATTTTGCATAAAATTTTGATTCTCCTAAAGGGTTGAAATTTGAATAATTACGGAAAGCTAAATCGAGTTAGCGCGAAATATAACACACAGACGTTGCGAAACTCAAGAAATTGCGCAAGAATCTGTAATTTATTTTAGTAAAAAAATATGAAAGCAAAAGTTTACGTAACGTTAAAACCGAGCGTGCTCGATCCGCAGGGAAAAGCGATTCATCATTCAATCGAACTGCTCGGTTTTGAACAAATTAAGGATATTCGGCAGGGAAAATATTTTGAAGTCGCGCTCGACGCATCGTTGTCCGAAACCGAAGCGCAGGAAACGGCGGAAAAGATCGCCAAAAACGTTCTCGCCAATCCCGTCATCGAAGATTACAGAGTTGAAATCGTTGATTAATGAAAAACGGTTAACGGTCAGTCAAAATTCTTTGCTCTACAAATTATCGTTTGCCGCTTGCCGCATTATAAAATATGAAATTTGGAGTTCTCGTTTTTCCCGGTTCCAATTGCGATCACGACGCTTACCACGTTGTTTCCAAACACGTCGGTCAGCCGGTTGATTTCGTCTGGCATAAGCAGACGGATTTGAGTCAGTATGACGCGCTGATCGTTCCGGGCGGTTTTTCCTACGGCGATTATTTGCGCGCGGGCGCGCTGGCGAAATTTTCGCCGGTGATGAACGCCGTCAAAGATTTTGCGGCGCAAGGGAAATACGTTTTCGGAATTTGCAACGGTTTTCAGATTTTGTGCGAAGCCGGACTTTTGCCGGGCGCGCTGATTCGCAATAAAAATCTTCATTTCGTCTGCAAACATATCAACGTCAAAGTCGAAAACAAAAACACGCCATACACTTCGGAACTCGGCGCGGGCGATGTGCTTTCGATTCCGATTGCCCACGCCGAAGGAAATTACGTGTGCGACGACGAAACTTTGCAGCAGCTCGAAGAAAACAATCAAATCGTTTTCCGCTACTGCGACGAAAACGGCGAAACTTCCGATCAATCGAATCCAAACGGTTCGCGCTCGAATATCGCCGGAATCTGCAATTTGGACAGAAACGTCATCGGAATGATGCCGCATCCGGAACGCGCGTGCGAAGAATTGCTCGGCTCTAATGACGGACGCGATATTTTTCGCTCGCTGACCAAAGCGATTGCCGCGAAAAATTAAAATTACGCCGCATTCAAAAAAAGAAAAGCGAGCCGCAATTCGGCTCGCTTTTCTTTTTTACAGTTTAATAAGTAAAAAAAACTCGATTCGTTTAATCTCGGCGCCAGAAAATTTCGAGCTGATATTCTTTTGCGCCGCCGCCGTCATCGTAAATTTCGATGACCGCCGTAAAATCATTGTCGCGCGACGGCTGCTGCAAAACGCGCGTCGTGCCGCGACCTTTTTGCCGGTTCACGTCAACCACAACTCTTCGGTCGGGCAAAGCCGCCGTAAAGCTCGAAGTTCCGTCCGGATAAGGTCTGCCGGAAACGGTTTCAACGCGCATCGTGCGGTCTTTGATAACGAGCTGAACTTTGTCGTCAACGGTTCCGCGCCAAAATGCGCGTCCGATGATCGGGCGATTATCGCCGCCGGAATTTCCGTTGTCGCCGCCGCCGGAATTGCCGCCGGAATTGCCGCTGCCGCCGAGTTCGCGATTAATGTCGTTAACGGCGTTTTGGATGCTGCGCCAAAGATAACCGTTTGATCCGTAACTCGGCGCGCGGCGGGCTAGATCATTGAGAAAAAACGCTGCGTCGCGCAATTCCGCAACGCGGCGATTATCATTGACCATCTGCGAAAAAAGACTCGCGCCCGAATCCATCTGCGCGGCGAGAAACGCTTCTTCAACGTCCGCGCGATTGACCGTGTAGCCTTTCAATCGTTCGGCGGTGCGATCAGCCAAATCAACCGTCGAGCGTTTCAACTGACTGGCGTAATTGTTCAAACGCGACGACGCGTATTCGGCGTTTTGTGCTGCCGCCGAAAAGCTGAAAGCCGCGATAAATAC
>SXVE01000204.1 GCA_005790265.1 Acidobacteriota bacterium
CGCACGACGCGCCAATTCAGCAAATTTTCGGCGACCAGTTCGGCTGGCGCGAAATGGTTGCAAAAACAGCGGAAGTTTACAACGATCTGCCGCCCGAAGAACGCGCTAAAACCGGAATTTTCGCCGGAAACTACGGCGAAGCGGGCGCAATTGATCTGTTCGGCGGACAATATAATTTGCCGAAAGCGATCAGCCCGCACCAAAGTTATTTCGTTTGGGGACCGCGCAATTACACGGGCGAAAGTTTGATTTTGCTCGGCGCGTCGCGCGCGGAAGCGGAAAAAGTCTGTGATTCGGTCGAAGAAAAAACCGAAGTCAATCATCCGCTTTCGCCGAGTTACGAAAAATATAAAATCCTCATCTGCCGCAACACGAAAAAGCCTCTGCCGGAAATGTGGCAGAGTTTGAAGCATTGGAATTAGCAAAAATAAAACTATTTTCACCAGCTAAAATTTCCGCTTGACAGAACATATAGACAAATGTCAATATATCTAACAGTCGAGGTCATTATGGACGACAAAAGATTTCAAAAAGTAGCAAAAGCACTCGCCGATCCGCGCCGGTTTGATATTTTTCAGACGATTGCGACCGATCAGGCGGGCGGAATTTGTTCGGGCAGCGTTTGCGAAACCGTCGAAGTCGCGCAGGCGACCGTTTCGCATCATTTAAAAGAATTGGTCGAAGCCGATTTGGTGACGGCGAACTGCAAAGGGCAGTTTAAATATTTCACGCCGAATCACGCGACGATGAACGAATATATCGCCGAACTGCAAAAGCGTTTGCAGGTGAAGGCGACGGTCTAAAATTTTTTAAGTGTTATATAGATGATTGTATATATGCAGAAATATACAATCGCTAAAACAAACGGGAGGGAAAAATAATATGAGCAAATTAGAAGGAAAAATCGCCGTCGTGACCGGCGGCACAACGGGAATCGGATTGGCGACGGCGCAGAGATTTATCGACGAAGGCGCTTTTGTTTTTATCACGGGACGCCGTCAGGCGGAACTCGACGCGGCGGTTGAAAAACTCGGCGCGAACGCTTTCGGTGTGCAGGGCGACGTTTCGATCAACACAGATTTGGATCGGCTTTACGAGACGGTCGAAAACGAAAAAGGAAAAATCGATATTTTATTTGCCAACGCGGGTGTGATCGGCAAATTCGGACGCATTGACGAAATCAGCGAAGACGACTTCGATCAGATTTTCAATATCAACGTACGCGGGCTTTTGTTTTCGGTGCAGAAGGCTCTACCGATTTTTAACGACGGCGGCGCGATTATTTTGAACGCCTCGACGGCGGCGAGCGCTGGTTTTGAATCCGTCAGCGTTTACAGCGCGTCGAAAGCGGCGGTGCGTTCGTTTGCCCGGGGCTGGATGCTCGAATTAAAAAGCCGCGGCATTCGCGTCAACGTCGTCAGTCCCGGACCGACCGAAACGCCGATCAACAACTCCAATCTGGACAACGCTGATCAGACGGAAGAGTTTTTGAAACAAGTCGTTTCGATGATTCCCGTAGGCAGAATGGGACAGCCAGAAGAAGTCGCCGCCGCGGTTGCATTTCTAGCGTCGAGCGAAAGCAGTTTTATCAACGGCAGCGAAATTTTTACTGACGGCGGAATGAATCAGTATTGATTTCCAAAATTACAAAAAGGAAGGATAAAAACAATGAGTGAAAAGAGTGAAAATAAAGTTTGGTTTATTACGGGAACATCGAGCGGTTTTGGGAAAGCTCTTGCGGAAGAAGTTTTGGCGAAAGGCGATAAAGTCGTGGCGACGGCACGCAAACCGGAAGTTTTGCAGGATTTGATCGAGCAATATCCTGAAACGGCGCGGGCGGTCAAACTCGACGTCACGAACGAATCCGATGCCAAAAACGCGATTGCCGAAGGGGTCAAGGAGTTCGGGCGCATTGACGTTTTGGTGAACAACGCGGGTTACGCACTGGTCGGCGCGATTGAAGAAACGAGCGACGAGCAAGTCAGACGGCAGTTTGACACGAACGTGTTCGGCGTTTTGAACGTCACGCGCGAGGCTCTGCCCGTTTTGCGCGAGCAGAAAAGCGGTCACATCGTCAATATCGGTTCGGTGGTCGGCTGGTCGGCTTTTCCGTCAATGGGACTTTATTCGGCGACGAAATTTGCGCTCGAAGGTTTGTCTGAAGCGTTGGCGGCGGAAGTCGCGCCGCTCGGAATCAAAACGATGATTGTCGAACCGGGACCTTATGCCACCAACGGTTTTTCCAGCTTCGCTTACGCCGAAAATTTGCTGCCGGACGCTTATCCGACGACCGCGCAGTTTGGTGAAACTTCGCAGGAATTTCAGAGTATCGCGGGCGATCCGGTAAAAGCCGTGCGCGTGATCATCGAAGCCGTCGAATCGGAAAATCCGCCGTTTCGTCTGCCGTTAGGATTGTTCGCGTTTGAAGGAATCGAAGCGAAACTCGAACAGGTCAAACAGGACATTTCAGCGTGGCGCGAGCGCGCGATTGACACGAAATTCGACGCGGCGGCGACGGCTTGATAAACGTTTGAAAAATATAGGAAGGGAAAAACAATGAGCGAAAAGAAAGTTTGGTTTATCACGGGAACTTCGACGGGAATTGGTCGTGAATTAGCGGAAACGGCGTTGGAAAAAGGTTATCGAGTTGTTGCGACGGCGAGAAAACCGGAAGTTTTAAAAGATTTGGCTGAAAAATATCCTGAAACGGTTTTGACCGTCAAGCTGGATGTTACTGATAAGAAAAATGTGACGGAAGCGATTAATCAAGCCGTCGAAAAATTCGGGGGCATTGATGTCGTCGTTAATAACGCCGGTTACGGTTTGCTCGGCGCAGTCGAAGAACCGAGCGACGAGCAGATTCGCGCTCAGTTTGAAACGAATCTTTTCGGCGTCATCAACGTCGTGCGCGAAAGTTTGCCGACGCTGAGAAGTCAGAAAAGCGGGCATATCATCAACGTTTCATCCGGTTTAGGATTTTTCGCGTTTCCGTCATACGGCTATTATTCGGCGACGAAATTCGCGGTGCAGGGATTATCCGAGGCTCTTGCGCAGGAAACGGCGCATCTTGGCATCAAGGTAACGATTGCCGAACCGGGCGGAACGCGCACGGCATTTCTCGCCAAAGGAGTCGTCGCGCCGGAAAACGCTTTGCCCGAAGATTATCCTTCGACAACCAAGCTCGCGGAAATGTTCAACGAACGGCAGGGCAAGGAATTCAGCGATCCGCGCCGCATTGCCGAAGTTTTGATTGAGGTTGTCGAATCGGAAAATCCACCGCTGCATCTGCCGTTGGGCGAAGATTCCTACAACGGAATTCAAACGCATCTCGACAAAATTAAACAGGAAATCGCCGAGCGACGCGAACAATCGCTTTCGACCGGCTACAAAACGGCAACGGCTTGATAAAAATTAAAAATTACGGAAGAGGAAAAACCAATGAGTGAACAAAACAAAAAAATCGCATTAATCACCGGCGCCAATCGCGGAATCGGATTTGAAACCGCCAGACAATTGGGACAGCAAAATATCAAGGTTTTAGTCGGCGCGCGCAGCGAAGCGAGCGGCAAAGAAGCCGAAGCAAAATTGAAAGACGAAGGCTTTGACGCCGAATTCGTGCTGCTCGATGTTGATAATAAAGAAACGCACGAATCGGCGGCGAAATTTGTCGCGGAAACTTACGGCAAACTCGATATTTTAATTAACAACGCGGCGATTTCCATTGACGAAACCGACGAAAACGGCGCGTTTGTGCCGGCGAGCAAAACTTCCGACGAAGTTTTTCGCAAAACTTTCGACACGAATTTTTTCAACACCATCGCCGTCACGCAGGCGTTCGTGCCGCTGATTAAAAAATCGGACGCGGGCAGAATCGTCTTTTTATCGAGCGGTTTGGGTTCGCTCAATTTGCACAGCGATCCCGATTCGCCGATTTACAATTATAAAGTTCCGGCTTACGACATCTCGAAAACCGCGATTAACGGCTATGCGGTTCATCTCGCTTACGAATTAAAAGATACAAACATTAAAGTTAACGCCGCGCATCCCGGCTCGGTCGTGACCGATATGAACCCGAACGGCGAATTAACGGTCGAAGAAGGCGCGAAAACTTCGGTTGATTTAGCAACATTAGCGGCGGACGGCTACACCGGCAAATTTATTTACCTCGGTGAAGAACTTCCCTGGTAATAAGATTTAAGTATTTTCATTCGCTTTATCCGAACTGACTTTTGAGGAAAATCGCGATTTTTTACCGCGTCGCGATTTTCCTCAAAGTTATTTTGAAAAAATTAAAAGGAGAAAAAAATGAACTGCATCGCTGAAACTATCAAAAACTATGAAACGCAAATTTTCACCGAAGGTTTTCGTATTTTGTTTGGAATAACGCTGATGCTCGTCGGGCTTTACATCGGCGCATTCACGGATTTTCAAGGACACGGTTTGGGCTTTCTGCTGATTTTCGGCTCGCCATTTATCTTGCTGAGCGACGAAAAGTAAACGCGGCGACTGAATCCGTTTTACTGTTTGACGCGAAAATTCTATTTTGATCAATCAGAACTTCGGTCTGTGACGAAAAGGTAAATTTATTAAATTAATTTTGCTGTTTTGACTGTTTTTCTGAATAATAGTGGAGAATGCCGTTTAAATATAGACGGCAAAAAATCGAAACTCGAAATAAAACAATAGAAAGCAAGGGGAAGGTAAAATTAAATGCCATACGTTAAAGTCGGTCAGGAAAATTCCGGCGACATCGAAATTTATTACGAAGATTTGGGAAGCGGTCAGCCGGTCGTGTTGATTCACGGATTTCCGCTCAACGGTCATTCCTGGGAAAAACAAACGGCGATGCTGATTGATAACGGTTTCCGCGTCATCACCTACGACCGCCGCGGTTTCGGCGCGTCGAGCCAGCCGTCCGGCGGTTACGATTACGACACGTTCGCCGCAGATTTGAATCATCTGATGACGAAGCTCGATTTGCGCGACGCCGTTCTCGTCGGTTTCTCGATGGGAACCGGTGAAGTGACGCGCTATCTTTCGACTTATGGTTCAGAGCGCGTCAGTAAAGCCGTTTTGATCGGCGCGATTCCGCCGTTTTTATTAAAAACCGACGACAATCCGGAAGGCGTTGATCAATCGGTTTTCGACGAAATCAAAGCCGCCATCGTTAAAGATCGCCCGTCGTATCACACGACGTTTTTCAAAAACTTTTACAACACCGACAAGCTCGGCGGCGGAATTCTGACCGAAGCCCGAATCACCGACGAAGCCGTGCAAATGAGCTGGAACGTCGCCGTCGAAGCGTCGGCAATCGCGACGCTCAAATGCGTTGACACGTGGCTGACCGATTTCCGCGACGATCTGCCGAAAATTGACGTGCCGACACTGATTATTCACGGCGACGCCGACCGCATTCTGCCGTTCGCGTCAACATCGGAAAGACTGCCCGACTTAATTAAAAACAGCCGCCTCGTCGTCATCAGCGGCGGACCGCACGCCATCGGCTGGACGCACGCTGACGAAGTGAATCCGGCGCTGCTTGAATTTTTAAAGGAAAACTAAACGGACTGATCGCCGGTACGAACTGAGATTAAAAAAGACAAACAAGGCGGAAATTTTTATTTAATTTTCGTCTTGTTTGTCTTTTTTACATTTAAAATTAAGTTATTCTTTTACCTATGATGAACAAATACGATGTCGCCGTGATCGGCGGCGGACACAACGGTTTGACGTGCGCTTGTTATCTTGCCAAAGCCGGTTTGAAAGTCGTCGTTCTCGAACGCCGTCACATTGTCGGCGGCGCGGTTTGCACGCAGGACGATTTGATCGAAGGTTACAAGATTGATGTCGGATCGAGCGCGCATATTATGATTCATCTGACGCCGGTGATTCAGGATTTGGAACTGACGAAATTCGGTTTGGAATATATTGACTGCGACCCGTTTGCATTTGCGCCGCTATCGAACGGAGAAGGCGCAATTTATTTTTGGAAAGACGTTGATCGAACGTGCGAATCAATTGCGAAAATTTCGCCCGAAGATGCAGTGCGTTATAAAAAATTCGTCACCGAATGGGAAAAGCTCAACGAAGGCGTGTTCGCAGCGTTTTTGAAGCCGCCGACGATGCTCAATCTCGGACGGCATATGGTTTTCGGCACGAAATCGAAAAATCCCGCCGATATGGTGCGTAAACTGATGACGAGTTACGGCGCGCTCGTCAAACAGACTTTCAAACACGAAGGCTTGCGCGCGGCAATGGCGTGGCTCGCGGCGCAAAGCGGACCGCCGCCGACCGCGATGGCATCCGGCGATTTTCTCGGCTGGCATTCGATGATTCACAAAAGCGGCGTCAAACGACCGAAAGGCGGCTCGGGCGCGCTGACGCAGGCGATGGCAAAATGTCTGGAACATCACGGCGGCGAGATTTTATTAAACGCGGAAGTTAAACAAATCGAAGTCGAAAAAGGCGAAACCGGCGCAATTATTTTAGAAAACGGCGAGCGCATCGAAGCCACACGCATCGTTTCCAACGCGCACGTTCACACGACTTTTCTAAAATTGATCGGCGCGGAAAATCTGCCCGAAGGTCTCGCCGAACGCATCGAAAACGTGAGAATCGGCAACGGTTTCGGAATGATCGTCCGCTGCGCCGTCTCGGAATTGCCCGATTATTTATCCGCGCCAAACGGCGGCAAAGCGGCGGATTGTCATCACGGTTTGCAGTTGATGTGTCCGACGATGGATTATCTCGACCGCAGTTACGCCGATTACCTGAATGGCATCCCGTCGAAAAATCCCGGCGCGCTCGCCATGACTTTTTCATCCGTTGACCCGACGCTCGCGCCTGCGGGAAAACACACGCTTTTCATCTGGGGACAATATTACCCTTACGAACTCTCAACCGGCGAAAACTGGAAAGACATCGAAGACCGCGAAGCCGACAAACTGATTGATGTCGTCAACAGCTACGCGCCGAACGTCAAAAATTCCATCATTGACCGCTTCGTCCAATCGCCGCTCGACCTCGAACAGCGCATCGGATTATTAAGAGGAAACGTCATGCACGTCGAAATGGATTTCGACCAGATGTTTATGTTCCGCCCGCTGCCCGAAATGAGCGCCTACAAAACGCCGATCAAAAATCTCTATTTAACCGGAGCGTCAACTCATCCGGGCGGCGGAGTCTTCGCCGCATCGGGACACAACACGGCGCAGGTCGTTTTGAAGGATGTGAAAGGCAGTTGGTTTGGGTGAATTATTAACTTTCCATATATTTTCTGTTTACGCCTTCACGAAGCCTTGTAAAATGAATTGATATTTTGATTAACAAAATGTAAAAACCGTATGTGCTTAAACTGAATATTCTATTATCAGAATCTTTATGAGTTGGAAGAACGTAAACATCACAATTGTTTATATAATCCAAAAGAACGACACATTCTTCTTCAAGTCCGGCACCTTGTGGCAAATACA
>SXVE01000205.1 GCA_005790265.1 Acidobacteriota bacterium
GAAGAAGAAATAGTCAACACGCTCGACATCCAACTCGAAAAATTCGAGAAAAAAGGCATTAACACGAATGTCAATGATGTCACGCGCGGAAATCTCGTGCAGGCTCTGCTTGGACTCACGAACGACGAAATCTCGAACGTCATCGCCAAGGCGACGATTCGCTGCAACGGTTTGACCGAAGACGCGCTCACCATCATTCTCGACGAAAAGAAAAAAGTAATTCGCGGCAGTTCTGCGCTGACATATGTGCATCCCGAACCGGCGAACTCTTTGGGCGGTTATCAAAGTTTGCGCGAAATTCTGAAAAAAGCGGCGCACACCTTTTCGCCCGAAGCGAAGGCGCGTCACGTCGAGCCGTGCAAAGGCATCTTGCTCGTCGGCTTGCCGGGCTGCGGCAAGGATTTGTGCAAACGAGTCGCTTCGAGCATCACGAATCGCGCGTTGCTCGACCTTGATTTCGGCTCGATTATGGGCGAAGGCGGCGGTGTTATCGGACAGGCGGCGATTTCGGTAAAACGCGCTCTTTCGATTGCCACGACCGTCAAAGGAATTTTGGGCATCAGCGAATTTGAAAAAGCCGTGTCTGGAATGAAATCGTCGGGAAAAACCGACGGCGGTGAAACGGCGCGGACGATTTCTTATCTCTTGAACTGGATGCAGGACAACCGCGACGTTTTGGTTTTCGCCACCGCCAACGACGTGCGCGATTTGGAATCGGAACAATTCCGCATCGGGCGGTTTTCATATATTCATTTCGTTGACTTGCCGACCGAAGAAGACCGGCAGGAGATTTTCCGCGTGCATCTCTCCAAGCGAATGTTAAAGCCGGAAGATTTCGACCTCGACGTGCTGGCTGCAAAAGCGGAACAATTCTCCGGTGCGGAAATCGAAGGCGCGGTCAAAGATGCGGTGTTAGAGGCATTCATTGACGGCAATCGCGCCGCCTGCACCAAAGATGTCATTGCCGCAATCGGCAGCATTACGCCGACCGCCGAGATGATGAAACCCAAAATTGACGAAATCCGCGAGTGGGCGAAAAAGAACATTAAAGCCAGCCGTCCCGAAGTTCAACAAGTCGCCGCGACGACCGGCGCGCGAGTTTTAGAAATTTAAGCGGCGGGCAAATCTTGAGGAAAACTCTTCAATCGAGGCAGTTAAATTTATGAGCAAATATATGACTTTCACCGACACGGCGTTCAAAAACCGCGAGTGTCTTTTGCAAGCCCTCGCCGAGTGCGGTTACGGAGTGGTCGAAGAAGGCGAAGCACTTTCGCTTTACGGCTATCAAGGCGACCGCCGACCGGAGACGGCGCAGATCGTCGTGAGACGTAAATACATCGGCGGCGCGTCGAACGACCTCGGATTTCAGAAAACAGAAGCCGGTTACGTTGCCGTCATCAGCGAATACGACCAGAGTTATATGATGCAGGGCAAGTTTTTGACGAATTTGAGAACGAATTACAATCTTAAATCGGCGGAAAAACTCGCCCGAAATTTGCGCGGCACGCTTCAAAGAGAGCGCGTCGGCTCGACGATTAAAATCCGCATTAAATATTAACGAAGCGAAAAATGATTGACATTTACAAACTCAATCTGGACGGCGAGCCGCTCGAAAACCTGCCCGCCCTCGGCAAAGATTTACGGCGTGCGGCGCAATACGTCAACCGTTTAGCGGGTTACACCGAAGCGCGACACACGGCGGCTGAATTTCGGCGAGCGGGACAAATAGAAACCGCGATTAAAATCGAGCAATTTATGGAATCGCTCTACCGCGAATTGCCAGAAGAGTTGCGCTGGTGAATGGCGGGCGGAAGAATTTCAAATATGGCACACATCATCGAAGTCGTGCGCGACACGGCGGGCGAAGCGCGTTCGTTTTTGGACGCGCTTTTTTATTCGGACTCGGTTTCTGCAATCGGTCATCGCCCGGACGGTGAACGAATCAGAGCCATCGCCGCGGGCTGAGACGCCGACGAGGAAAGCAAACTCGACGCGCGAATTTCGCGGATGGTAACGGACGCGATTGAGGCGGACGACGATTTGGACGAAATCGCGGCTTACCGCCTGATATTTCCCGAAACCGCGCTTTACCAGCCGGAATTAACAGACGTTCAGTAACCCAATAGGAGTCAAAACTATATGCCGGAAATCGAAATTGAAATTAACTCGGAGACGGGCGAGATGGAAACGACCATCGGCGGCATTGCCGGACCGAGTTGCGAGAAAACCGCCGAAGCCATCAAACAAGTCTTCGGCAAGCCCGCGCGCGACGAGAAAACGCGCGATTATGTGCGCCGTGTAACTACGGTTGGTAAAACTGTCAAAACAGGGTAGGACTCAGGGAGACGTTCTACGGGTCAACCGATTTACCTTGCGTCGAAAGACAACGGGGACAATAGCATATCGGTAAAGCGGAAGGCGAAGAGAAGATGCTGAAATCGTCGTTTCGCAAGACCCGCGCGATAAGGTGAAAGCCAAACTGCTTGAATTCCAGTTTCAAGGGTGCCTGCGCGTCACGGCTGTTAGAGCATCTGAGAACAGCATCAGGTTCGTATCGGAAAATCGGTATTCTTTTCTGATA
>SXVE01000206.1 GCA_005790265.1 Acidobacteriota bacterium
CTCATCGCTCTTCGCACACAGCAGATTATCGCCGAAGAAACTGGAGTTGCAAACACGGTTGACCCGCTCGGCGGCTCGTTCTACGTCGAAGCCTTGACGCAGAAAATGGTTGACGGATGTTTCGATTATTTCGACAAAATAGACGGTTTCGGCGGAATGGTCGAAGCGGTCGAAGCCGGTTTTCCGCAGCGCGAAATTCAGGAATCGGCATATCAATATCAAAAAGCCGTCGAACGCAAAGAGCAAACTATCGTCGGCGTAAACAAATACGCGATGGACATCGAACTGCACAAAACCGACATTCTCCAAATAGACGAAACCGTCCGCGAAACCCAATTAGCCAGACTGCACGAAACCAAAACAAAACGCGACAACGGCGCGGTTGCCAACGTCCTCGAAAAACTCAAAAAAGGCGCAATCGAAAACGTCAACCTGATGCCGCTAACCGTCGAAGCCGTCAAATCTTATGCGACCGTCGAAGAAATCTGCACGGCGTTAAGAGATGTTTACGGAATTTATGAAGAACCGGCATTCTAAATTTTGTGGAAAAGTCATTATATAATTCCATTGCCTTAATTGTGTTTGGCGTTCTGTTAATGCTGATAAACAAGCCTTTCGGAAAAGTTTGTCAGACTTTTCAAAATGATGTTTTGAAAAACGATTAGCCGATCTGGTCTTTTCGATTACCAATCATAATAATTGGTTTAATTTTATTGACGATTGGCGGTTCTCACTTTTTGTTAAATAATTAATAAATAAGAGTTTTGCATGAAGAGAACCGAACACGGCGAAGAACGGCACGAAGACGAATCGCGTCCGACGAGCGAGGCGTTACGGGATAAAGCCGAGACGAATGAGATTTATTCCGACGTTGAAACGGGTTATTATATTTTTGTCGGCGAGCGCGGTCGGACGCACGTTTTTACCGTTGAAAATCTGCATCACACGAGTTTTCGGACAACTAAATATAACCGCTTTGAGCGCCAGATTTCAGGCAAGTGGGAAATCGTTTTTCGGAAAGATTTACCCGACGCGTTAAAATAATTATGAAAATCTTAAAAACAAGATCAATCGCCTCCGTCGAATTAGCCGAAGTCGAGATTTCAATTGACGAACTGCAAGTTTTTGAAGCCGCTTTGAACTACGCGACCAAAACCTTAGACGAAAAGGAAATTGAGAGAATATTCGGCGCGTCGAAAGATGAATTGGAAGGAATTATCGAAGATGTCGAAAAGACTTCGGCAATCTGCAAAGAGCAAACACCGGAACACGCTTTAGCTTAAAATGAATCCGCAGTTTTTCCCAACACAATTCGATTTCCGCCGTTGGCTTGAAGAAAATCACGAGACGGCGACGGAGATTATCGTCGGTTACTACAACGTCAAATCGGGCAGAGGCGGGATGACGTGGAGCGAATCGGTGGATCAGGCGTTGTGTTTTGGTTGGATTGACGGCGTGCGGCGCAAAGTTAATGAGGAAAGTTACTCGAATCGGTTTACGCCGCGCCGGGCAGATT
The DNA here is from genome assembly GCA_005790265.1 of Acidobacteriota bacterium. Lineage (GTDB taxonomy): Bacteria > Acidobacteriota > Blastocatellia > Pyrinomonadales > Pyrinomonadaceae > SXVE01. Next base: position 1,517 of record SXVE01000206.1, read on the forward strand.
CAAATTGGAGCGCGGTGAATATCGCGAAAGTCGCGGAATTAACCGCAAAAGGCTTGATGAAGCCGGCGGGAATCGCGGCGTTTGAAAAGCGAAAAGACAGCAAATCCAGCGTTTACGCTTATGAAAATGAGTTAAAATCGTTTTCCGATGAGTTTGAAAAACGTTTTCGGGCGAATGAAACGGCTTGGGAATTTTTTGAGAAACAAGCGAACTGGTATAAAAAGCAGATGATTAATTGGGTGATGACGGCGAAACAGGCGGCGACGCGCGAGAAAAGGCTGGAAAAATTGATGGCGGAAAGTGCGATTGGAAAAAGACTTTAGTTTTGATCGGGTGAAGGTTAACCAAATATGAATATAAATCTTTTGCGAACCGATTCGGATAATGCGGATTTCCGCGAACTCGTGCGTCTGCTCGACGCCGATTTAGCGATTCGCGACGGCGCGGAACACGCTTTTTATGCCCAGTTTAATAAAATTGATAAAATTCGCCACGTCGTCGTCGCTTACGAAAATGAAAAGGCGATTGGCTGCGGCGCGTTCAAAGAATATGAGCCGGAAACGGCGGAAATCAAGCGAATGTATGTGCGCGAAGAAAATCGCGGGCGCGGCATCGCGGGACAAATTTTAGCGGAACTTGAAAACTGGGCGAAAGAAACGAATTTTTCAACGTGCATTTTGGAAACCGGAAAAAAACAGCCGGAAGCGATTCGGCTTTACGAGAAAAACGGTTACGAAAAAATTCCGAGTTACGGGCAATATTTGAATGTCGAAAACAGCGTCTGTATGAAAAAATCAATCTAAAGTCTGGTGCGAAAATTGAGAAAAAATGATTTCTAAAACAATAAAATCGAGTAATTTTCCTTTGAAGAATGTTGTTAAAGCATTCTTTTTTTGTTTGCTCGTCGCGGGAAATTCAACGGTTTTCGCCGAAGTGAAGCTGGCGCGGATTTTTTCCGATCATGTCGTTTTGCAGCGGCAGAAACCGATTCCGGTTTGGGGCTGGGCTGAAGCGAATGAAGCGGTAAATGTTTCGCTCGGCGCGCAAAACAAAACGGCAACAGCTGACAAATCGGGAAAATGGACGGTGATTTTCGCGCCGCTCGAAGCGACGGGCGAGCCGCTTGAATTGAAAGCAGCGGCAAAATCGGGCAGTTCAACGGTGAAAGACGTTTTGATCGGCGAAGTTTGGCTGTGTTCGGGACAATCGAATATGGAATGGACGGTCAAGCAGGCGGACAATTTCGCAAAGGAGAAAAAGGACGCAAATTATCCAAACATTCGGCATTTTACGGTCGAACATACAGTAGAAATCGAGCCGCAGACGGATTTGAAATCGGGCGAATGGAAAACGAGTTCGGCTGAGACGGTCGGCGATTTTACGGCAATCGGTTTCTTTTTCGCGCGGGAAATTTATCAAAAATTAAAAATTCCGATTGGGCTTGTGCATTCGTCGTGGGGCGGCTCGCAAATCGAAGGCTGGATTTCCAAAGAAGGAATGCTTTCGTCGGACGAATTGAAAGATTACGGACGCAATCTGCCGAAAAATTGGGCGGAAGCCGACCAGATTTTGGAGCGCAACGTAAAACGCGCGACGCTCGGCGACGCCAATGCGAATCCGGCTTTGGCGGACGAGAAAAAATATTTGGACGCCGATTACGATTTTTCAAAATGGATTGCCAATAATCCAATCGGTCAGTGGGATTGGAAAGGAATTTGGGCGTGGCGCGGCAATGGTTTTATGGCGCGAAAAGTCGAAATTCCGGCGAGTTTCGTCGCGCAGGAAACGATTTTAGGATTGGCGGAAAGTTACAGCCACAACGAAATTTACATTAACGGCAAACAGATTTTTTCGGGAATTACCAAAGGCAAACGCGAAATCATCGTGCCGAAAAATTCGTGGCATTCCGGCGAAAATCGCATCGTCGTCAAGATGAACAAAACCATTGAGCCGGATTGGTTCGGATTGGGATTTCAAGGCTCGGCGGACAATGTTTTTGTGCAAGCGAAAAGCCAAAAAATTCCGCTTGGCGATGACAGATGGCATTTGATGCCGTCGTTTGCCGAATCGCACGAATACGCGCATTCTAGCAACAATGTCGGAACGCTGATTTATAACGGAATGATCGCGCCGCTCGTTCCTTTTGCGATGCGCGGCGTGCTTTGGTATCAAGGCGAAACAAACGCCGGTCGGTCGTATCAATACCGCCAAACTTTTCCGCTTTTGATTAATGACTGGCGCGAAAAATGGAATGACGAGCTTTATTTCTATTTCGTTCAGTTATCGAGTTACGGTGCCAATCAAAGCAGCAATGTAGGAAGCGGTTGGGCGGAATTGCGCGAGGCGCAGACGATGACTTTGAGTTTACCGAAAACCGGAATGGCGGTCACAACCGACATCGGCAATGCCAATGATATTCATCCGACCAATAAATTCGATGTCGGCAAACGTCTGGCGGCAAACGCTTTAAAGCAAACTTACGGTCAAAACGTGCCGTTCAGCAGTCCGCTGTTCGATTCGGTCAGATATGAAAACGGCAAAGCAATCGTCACGTTCAAATTCGCCGACGGCGTTTTAACCGTCAAAGATAAATTCGGCTACGTCAAAGGTTTTGAAATCGCGGGCGCTGATAAAAAGTTTTATTATGCGAAAGCGGAAATCGTTGACAGCAAAGTCGTCGTTACAAGCGAAAACGTGGCAAATCCCGTCGCCGTCAGATACGCTTGGTCGGACGCGCCCGTTGACGCGAATTTATACAATGCGGCTGGTTTTCCGGTTTCGCCTTTTCGCACCGACGATTGGCGCGGCGTCACCGAATCAAACAAATTCCAGTAAATTTTGCGAAAAGCATTGCGGCAACTCGGACGCGGCACAATCGAATCATAACAACCGAAATGTTAACACCGACCGTCATCGCCATTCCGCTTTTCGCCGCTTTGATCGCGTTCGAGGCGTGGTTTATCAAGCGCGAAAATCGAGCGCTTTTCGACCGCAAAGATGCGTGGACGAATATTTTTCTCGGTTTCGGCAGCGTCGCGTGGGGCGCGTTTTTCGGTTTGGCGACCGGCGTTTTTTATGCGGCGGTTTATGAAATCGCGCCGTATAAAATGCCGATGAATCAATGGTGGACGTGGACGATTTTGTTGTTTTTAGACGATTTCGCTTATTACTGGTTTCACCGTTTCAGCCACGAAATCCGGTTTTTCTGGAATTTTCACGTCGTTCATCACTCGTCGAATCAATACAATCTGAGCGTCGCCGTCCGGCAAAGCTGGTTTTCCGGCGTCGCGCACTGGATTTTTTACATTCCGGTCGCCTTTTTGGGATTTCCCTTTTGGGCGTTTGCGACGATGCACGGATTTAATTTGATTTATCAATTCTGGATTCACACGAAAGTCGTCAAGAAAATGCCCGCTTGGTTTGAATTCGTTTTTAATACGCCGTCGCATCATCGCGTTCATCACGGCGTCAACGACGAATATTTGGACAAAAATTACGCCGGAATTTTCATCGTTTGGGACAGATTATTCGGCACTTTCGTTGACGAAAAAAGCGAAGTTCGCTACGGTATTACGACGCCTTTGAAAAGTTACAATGCGCTTTGGATCAATTCGCACGGCTGGTTTGAAACGTTCGCGGCGATGCGGACGAAGCGCACGATGGCGGGAAAACTTCGCTGTCTGTTCGGCGCTCCGGCGATGGATTTTGAAGAATCACAACCGCGCGGCGCGCGAGCTAAACAAACGATTCAGTGACGGCAAATTTTCGATAAATTCTAAACTAAAAATTCAAAGTTAAAATCAACCGATCAAATATGAAAAAAACATTCGCGGCTTTTTTGCTGACGCTTGCCGTCGTCGCCGTCGGTTTCGCGCAAACCGTCACAATCACGCCGAAAAAAACCGTCTATACGCGCAAAGGCAAAGTTACGATAAAGGAAAAACGAACATTTGTCGTTACTTATCCGCAAACTTCAGGCGCGATTCCGGTAAACGCTAAAAAAAATCTCGACAACTCGATCAGCTACTGGAAAGTTTTCGGCACGACGCTGCGCGAAAATCAGACGGAATCAGATTGGCTTTCCGAGATGTCTTACAAAGTGAACTACAACAAAAACGGCATTCTCGACATCGCGCTGACGCAGGAAGGCAGCGGCGCTTACCCTGATTCGTCAACGATTGAAAAAGTGATTGATTTGAAAACCGGCAATCAAGTCAAATTCGCCGACGTTTTCAAAGCGAATGCGCTCGCCGATTTCGCAAAATTGGTTAACGGAAAACTCTCCGTTGAGAAAAAAGATATTATTCAGCGCATTGACAAAGGCGAATTCGGCGACGAAAACGATAAAGAAGCGAATGACGCTTTGAAGCAACAATTGAACGAGCTGAATTTTACCGCCGAAACGTTCGATGAATTTTCAATCAGCGATCAAGGCGTGACAATTATTTACGACGCCGGTTTTCCGCACGTCATTCAGGCGGCGCAGCCGGACGGGCGTTATTTTTTCAAATGGGCGGAAGTAAAACCGTTTATCAAACTCGACGGCTTGCTTGGCAAGTTCGTTCGTTAATATAATTCGACATTATGAACGAAAGAAAAATCAGAGTTCTCGTTGCCAAACCAGGACTCGACGGACACGACCGCGGCGCAAAAGTCATCGCCCGCGCCTTACGCGACGCCGGAATGGAAGTGATTTACACCGGTTTGCGGCAAACGCCCGAAATGATTGCGGCAGCCGCTTTGCAGGAAGACGTTGACGCGGTCGGCATCTCGATTTTGTCCGGCGCGCACAACACTTTATGTCCGCGCATCGTCAATCTTTTGCGCGAAAACGGAATGGACGACACGCTCGTTTTGGTCGGCGGCATCGTTCCGCAGGAAGACATTACAACGTTAAAACAAAACGGCGTTTCGGAAGTTTTCCTGCCGGGAACTTCGACCGACGACATTGTAAAATTTATTAACGCGCACGTTCGCAGCGAGAATTAGATGATTGGCACATAGATTGCAAATTGTTGAATTTAACAGCGCTTTTGTGTATCAAACATTTACATTTTATATGCATTTTTATAAGAAATTTGTTTGCGCATCAAAGCTTATATCAATCAAAGAAGAGAGGATAAAAATAAATTATGAAAAGACTTTTACCTTTAACATTCGCATTTGCAATGATTATGTCGCTCGCTTTTATCGGTGATGCGGTTTCAACAGGAAACAACCCGTATTCGGTTAAAGCCCAGACCGTGACCGTTAAGAAACGCCGTCCGGGTGTTGTGCGCAGCGTGTATCGCGGCGGAAAATATGCCGGCAAACAGGTTTGGAACGGAACCAAATGGGTTTCTTCAAAAACCTGGCAAGGTACAAAATACGTCGGCAAGAAAACCGTTCAAGGAACGAAATATGCCGCGCACAAAACGAAACGCGGAGCGAAAGCAACAGTTAGCCGCGCGAAAAAGATTCTCTACTAATCTGTAAACTGCGGATTGATGAATAATAGAAAAGGAACGTGTTTGTATAAGCACGTTCCTTTTTTTGGCATAGAAAATGCCGCTCATTTTGTACCGGACAGAGCAAAAGATTATTTTAACAGCGAAATTTGGAGGTTAAAACTATGAGGTTAAAGAGTTTCTTAAATTATTTATTGGTTCTTTCAGTTGTAGTGTTTTCATACGCATCAATTAACGCGCAAGTAGTTGACGCGGTCAAAGACGCGGCGAGCAAAACAAAAGAAGTGACCGTTGATGCTGCCAAAAAAACAGCGGATGTGACAAAGGATGTCGCCGACAAAACCAAAGATGTGACGGTTGATGCAGCGAAAAAAACTGCGGACGTGACGACAGATGTTGCTGGAGAAGCAAAAGATGTTACCGTTGATGCAGCGAAAGCAACCGGTTCCGGCGCAAAAAAAGTCGGCAGTTACACAGTCAACGTAACGGAAAATGTCGCCGGAGAAGCATATGAAGGCGGCAAATGGTTTGTAACTACAACTTGGGACGGCACTAAATGGGTTTCCAAAAAAACGATGTACGGCGCGAAAAAAGCGGCGAGCGCGACCAAAGATTTTGTAGTCGGCGAAGACGAAAAACCCAAACCGTAGTTATCAGCATATAAAAATTGCTAATTCAAAGCGGTCAGCAACTATTTTCAAAATCGGTTGTTGACCGCTTTCGTATTTTGTTTTTTAATCTATTTCTTATGAAAGAAAAAGTAAGAGTTGCCAGCGGACAAGGTTTTTGGGGTGATTTATTAACGGCACCGGTCGAACAGGTGCGCGGCGGACAGATTGATTATTTAATGCTCGATTACCTCGCTGAGGTAACGATGAGCATCGTCCAGAAACAGCGCCAGCGCGATCCGAACGCCGGTTACGCGCGTGATTTCGTCTCGCTGATGCGCGAAATTCTACCCGATTGCGTCGAGAAAAACATCAAAGTTTTATCGAACGCGGGCGGCGTCAATGTCGAGGGCTGCGCGATGGCGATTAAAGATGTCGCAGGCGAATTAGGTTTGAGCGGACAAGTAAAAATCGGCGTCGTTACCGGCGACGATATTCTCGGACGACTCGACGAATTTATCGAAAAAGGCGTCGAAATCAAAAATATGGACACGGGCGAACCGCTCGCCGCCGTGCGCGATAAAGTGCAGAGCGCCAACGTTTATCTCGGCGCGCAGCCGCTCGTCGAAGCGCTCGGCAAAGGCGCGCAAATCATCGTCGGCGGTCGTCTGACCGACACCGGCTTGACTCTCGCACCGTTGATGCACGAATTCGGCTGGACATTTGAAGATTGGAATCTGGTCGCCGCCGGAACGATTGCCGGACACATCATTGAATGCGGCGGGCAATGTTCGGGCGGAAATTGTCAGTACGATTGGAAGCATATTCCCGATTTGGCGAACATCGGTTTTCCGATTGTCGAAGCGTATCCGAACGGCGAATTCGTCGTGACGAAACACGAAAACACCGGCGGATTGGTCAGCGTTCAGTCAGTCAAAGAACAGCTTTTGTACGAGATGGGCGATCCGCACGCGTATATTACGCCGGATGTTGTCGCCGATTTTACAACGATTCAATTAAAAGATGACGGTGCGAACCGCGTTAAAGTTCACGGCATCGAAGGCAATCCGAACACCGAATTTTACAAAGTTTCGATTGCGTATTCGGCGGGTTGGAAAGCCGTCGGAACGCTCGTTTATTCTTATCCGGACGCTTACGAAAAAGCGCAAGCCGCCGATCAGATTCTGCGTTCGCGGCTTGAAAAACTCGGCTTGAAATTCGGCGTAATCTTAACCGAATTTGTCGGCGTCAATGCCACGCACGGACATCTTGCGGGTGAACCGGCGAAAGATATTCCCGAAGTTCAACTGCGTTTCGGCGTGCGCGGGCAATCGAAAGCGGACGTTGAACGATTCACCAAAGAACTCGCGCCGCTGATCTTGACCGGTCCGCCGTCTGTCACCGGATTTGCGGGCGGTCGTCCGAAAGTCGAAGAAATTATGGCTTACTTCCCCGCTTTGATTCCGAAAAGTTTAATCGAAACAAAGGTAGAAATCATCGAAGCCTAAATTTGGCAGTTCACTTTTTTCCTATAAAAATAAAAAAAAGCGGCGCAGTAAAATGCTTGCCGCTTTTTTTTATTTTTTGAGACGCGCGAAATTGCGCAAAAGCTACGATGAAATCTACAGCCAATCGTCGTTCGCTTCGGCATAACATAAAAACGTCTCGCTAAATTTGTGGTTCGCACCTGTGCGCGCTGCTTCCGAGCGATGAAATTTTTTCAGTTTTGATTTTAGCTGCTCCGCGCCGCCGAATTGGAAAGCGATTTGACTTTCGTAAGCGGCGCAGGCGGCGACTTTATCCGCCAGATGCAGCTCGATGTCGCAAAAAATCGTCTTCAAATTGTTCGGCAGCAAATCAGACACCTCAGCGTGCGAATCGCGAATCGCATACGGCGTGTCGCGGTACCAGCACATTTTTTGTCTTGGAAAAACTTCGGCGACCGCGAGAATTGTTTGCAGATGATCCGCGTGATTGCCGAGTCCCTGCGGCGCGAAAACGATTTCCGGTTGGTGAATTTCATCGAGCAGCGTCAGATGTTCCGCAACCGATTTCCAAATTTCGTCGCCCGGTTTGATTCCGCCGAATAATTCGGGCGCAGAATGATAACCGCGATGCGGCGCTTCGGGAAAATTCAGATGCAAAACGTCGCTCGCGCCGAGAATTTTCGCCGCGCGACAATCTTC
>SXVE01000207.1 GCA_005790265.1 Acidobacteriota bacterium
ACGAGAACGAACGCGGATATTTAATAGAATTTCGCAGAAAAATCTTTTATTTATCTGCGTTCGTCCGCGTTCATCTGCGGTTAATAAAAAACTAACGCATAAAGCCGTCAGCCAGTCCGCCGTCAACCGGAATGACGTGTCCGGTCGTTTTGCCGAGGCGTTTCGAGACGAGCAAAAAGATCGCTTCGGCTTGATCGGAAGGCTCAATCGGCGTTTGCGTCAAACTGCGTTTCGCATAGAAATTCGACAACTTTTCTGTCAACGCTTCATCATTTTCCGATTCGTCGTGCGCGATGTCGTATTTCGTCAAACTGGCGATGACGCGGTCGCGCGGAAACATCGTGCTTCCCTTGACGACCGTTGCCGGAGCGATGGCGTTGACGCGCACGAGCGGCGAGTATTCAATTGCCAATTCTCTGGTCAGATGATTCGCGGCGGCTTTCGACGTGTCGTAAGCCAAACTTCCTTTTTTCGCGACGACCGCATTTGCGCTTGTCGTTAAAATGATATTGCCCGTCAAATTCTGCTTTTTGAAGATTTTATACGCTTCGTCGGCGACGATATACGCGCCTTTGACGTTAATTCCAAATGTGAAATCCCATTTAGAATCTTCAACGCGACCAGATTTATCCGGCGCGACGAAAACGCCTGCCGTGACGATCACGGAATCAATTCCGCCGTAGGCGAGCATTACTTTTTCAAACATTTCGGCGACCGATTCGCGGTTTGTCATATCGCAGCCCAAGCCGATTGCCACGCCGCAGTTTGAAATTCCCGTTCCCGCAACGCCGATTCCCGCGCCGTATTGAGCGATAATTTCATCAGCCGTTTCTTTCGCGGCGGCTTCGTTCAGATCAACGCAGACGATGTGCGCGCCTTCTTTGACGAGGCGATGCGCGGTTTCTTTACCGATGCCTGCGCCAGCGCCGATAATAACGTGAATTTGGCGATCCAGTTCTTTTTCCGGCGGCATTCTCTGCAATTTCGCTTCTTCCAAAAGCCAATATTCGATGTCGAAAGCTTCCTGCTGATCCATCGCTTCGTATTCGTCAATCGCTTCCGCGCCGCGCATCACTTCGATGGCGCAATTGTAAAATTCGCCGGTCACTCGCGATTCGGATTTGTTTTTGCCCCACGCGATCATTCCCAAGCCCGGAATCAAGACGACGGTCGGGTTCGGGTCGCGCATCGCCGGTGAATCGGCGTGTTTGCAGCGATTGTAATACGCTTCATAATCTTTGCGATACTGCACCAAGCCTTCGCTGATTGCAGTCTTTAATGATTCGATGTCGCCCGTTTCGGGATTCCAGTTGACGAAAAGCGGTTTGATTTTCGTGCGCAGAAAGTGGTCGGGACACGAAGTTCCCAAATCGGCGAGACGCGGTGCGTCGTTTGAATTAACGAAACGAAGCATTTTCCAGTCGTCCTGAACCGTGCCGACAAATCGTTTATTCACCGAAACCTGACCGCGAATAAAAGGAATGATTTCGGTCTGCATTTTCTGACGCGTCTGGTCGTCGAAAGCTTTGTATTTCTGTCCGCCGAAAGTTTGTTCGCCTTTGTCTTTCGATTCGATATATTTAGCGGCGGTATCAATAATTTCGAGCGCGGTTTCGTAACAGGTTTTGTCGTCGTTATCCCACGAACTCATTCCGTGATGTCCGAACAAAACGCCGCGCGCCTGCGGATTGTTTGCAATCAAATCTTCGATTTTCAAACCGATATCAAAACCCGGACGCTGCCAGGGAACATAAACCACGTCGTCGCCGAAAATTTCTTTCGTTAAGCGTTCTTGGTTGACCGAAGCCGCAATCGCAATCACTGCGTTCGGGTGCAAATGGTCAACGTGTTTATAAGGAACGAGCGTGTGCAGCGGCGTATCAATCGAACACGCGCGCGGATTCAAATTATAAACGCAGTGGTTATACATCGCCACCATCGCATCTTCGGCGGGCGTTTTCGGTCCTTTTTCCTCGGCGTTTTCGTAAACCGGCTTCATCGCCCGCACTTTATCGAGATAAAGCGAAGCGAAACCGTCGCGTTTCGCCGTGCGCAAATCGCCGCCCGAACCTTTGATCCACAAAACTTCAACGTCTTCGCCCGTCAAAGGATCTTTTTCCGTCAGTTTTGATGAAGTATTGCCGCCGCCCGTATTGGTCAAAGTCAAATCGTCGCCGAGCCGGTTTGAACGATAAACGAGACGATCAACGCCGTCGAGCTTTTCGGCTTCCTCATCGCTCCAGAGATATTTAACGTATGTGTATTTCGATTTTGATGACTGTTGTTCACTCATAATAATGAAAAAAAATAAAAATAAAACGAATTGTTTCGATTGATTCGCACGGCGAAAATCATCCAAATGATTTCACCAATTTTCGATATTTGCTTTGTAAATAAACTGAATATTTGCTATGTTGGGTTTATCAGTAAACCGCTTAACTGAGCTAGTAATCAGAGAATATCAGAACATTTTATTTTTTCCAACTTAAAAAATGATTTAATAATTGGTCAGTCCAATTAAAGCAATCGACAACCAATTATTTTATTTTTAAAGCTGAGACTTGGGCGTTTGCAATAACGATATTTTATAAAGTGCAACGTATTGATTAGCAAAAGATTGTTTATTTTCTTGCTAATCAGATTCCTTCTAAAGCGAATAAATGAACAGACAAATATTTCTTTTGCCGTTTCTATTTTTCTTCCTTTTCGGTTTTTCCAAAGCACTGGCTGGTGTTCCCGAAAAAATTGATTTGGCGGGCAGTTGGGAATTTTCGCTTGACCGCGCCGATTCAGGCGTGAAAGAAAAGTGGTTTGATAAAAAACTCGCCGACAAAATTAGGCTTCCCGGCGTTCTGCAGGCGCAAAATTACGGCGACGACGTTTCGACCAAAACGCCCTGGGTTCTGTCGCTTTACGATAAAAACTGGTTTGAACGCGAAGATTACAAAAAGTTCACACAAACCGGAAACGTCAAAGTTCCTTTTTTGTCGCAGCCGCCGAAACATTATCTCGGCGCGGCGTGGTATCAAAAAGAAATCGAAATTCCGGCTAATTGGAACGGAAAAAGAGTTGTGCTTTTTCTCGAACGCCCGCACTGGAGTTCGACGGTTTGGGTTGACGGCAAACAAATCGGCACAAATTTGAGTCTCGTCGCCGAACACGAATACGATCTCGGAAATTTAAGCACGGGAAAACACAAAATTTCCGTCCGCGTTGATAATCGAATGCTGATGGATTATCGCCCCGACGCGCACAGCGTTTCCGATTCTCTGGGAATGAGCTGGAACGGCATTATCGGCAAAATGGAGCTTCGCGCCACTTCTCAAGTTTGGATTGACGACGCGCAAGTTTACACCGATCTTCGTAATAAATCGGCGACAGTCAAAGTAAAAATCGGCAACAACAACGGCAAATCCGGCAGCGGAATTATTAGCGCTAACGGAAAAGATTTTCCCGTTTCGTGGAATGAAACGGGCGGAAACGCTGAAATCAAACTCGATTATCCGAACGCGCAGGAATGGAATGAATTCCGTCCGAATCTCAACAAAATCAATCTGCAATTAAAAGGCGAAAACGCCGATGATGAACGTGAAATCTCGTTCGGTTTCGCTGAAATCAAAGCCGATAAAAGTGAATTTAAGTTGAACGGTCGCACGATTTATTTTCGCGGCACGCATCACGGCGGCGATTTTCCGCTGACCGGTTATCCGCCGACCGATGTTGCTTACTGGCGCAAAATTTTTCAAATCAACAAGGATTGGGGCATCAATCACATTCGTTTTCATTCTTTCTGCCCGCCGGAAGCGGCATTTCAAGCGGCGGACGAAATCGGCATTTACCTTCAGCCCGAACCGGGAATGTGGAACGTCGTTTCGCCGGATACGCCGATGGAAAAAATGCTTTATGAGGAAACCGAACGGATGATAAAAGCCTACGGAAATCACCCGTCGTTTCTGCTTCTGTCGCCGTCAAACGAGCCGAAAGGACGCTGGAAAGAAGCGTTTGATAAATGGATCGCATTGTACCGAGAAAAAGATCCGCGCCGACTTTACACAAACGGCACCGGACACACCGAACGCGAAGTTCCGAATCTCGCAGAAGGCGCGGATTATCTCGTGATGCAAAGAATCGGGCAGAAAATGTTGCGCGGGAACACGGCGTGGTTCGGTAAAGATTACGGCGCATCGCTCTCAGACATCAACATTCCCGTTCTTTCACACGAAACCGGGCAATGGGTTTCGTATCCCGATTTCGACGTTATCAAAAAGTTTACCGGCTATTTGCGACCGGGAAATTACGAGATTTTCCGCGATTCGCTCGCCAATAAAGGAATGGCGGCGCGCAGTAAAGATTTCGCCTACGCTTCGGGCAAATATCAGCTTGAATGTTATAAAGAAGAAATCGAAGCGAATTTGCGAACGCCGAAAATGTTCGGTTATCAAATGCTCGATCTGCACGATTATCTCGGACAAGGCACGGCGCTCGTCGGTCTGCTCGATACTTTTTGGGAAGAAAAAGGCTACGTCAATGCCAGAGAATTTAAGCGATTTAACGGCGAAACCGTTCCGCTCGCCAGACTTTA
>SXVE01000208.1 GCA_005790265.1 Acidobacteriota bacterium
GCTCCGAGATCGTAATCGAGATTGCCGTTGCTGTGGCTCAAAACCAACAGCGCGAAAAGCTGTTTCGTCGGCGCGGTTTCGATGAATCCGTAAACTTCCTTGCGGTGCGCCGAGCGTTCCGAATCGTCGCCGAAAAAACTGCCGCGCGTCGGATTGGAAGCCGTGCGGCGCAATCCGAATTCGTGTTCAAAAACGCGCTCGTAACCGAGTTCGACGCCGGCGCCGACAAACGTCTGCCGCTGGAGAGCGAGCATTCCCTGCGTGTTCGATTGATAACCCTGCGAGCGTCCTTTCCAATCGTAGGAAAGATTGGTCGAATTGTTGATTCGCTTAAAGATAATTGATTTTTTTGCGTCGCGGTCGGTTACATATTGAACGAACGAGCCGAGATAATTCGTGTCGTAGCGATTGGCGAATCCGACATCGGTGCGATAATCCTGCGATCTGCCGGTCGCCGCAAAATTCATATACAGATTTCTGTCCGAGCGTTCGAGAAATGCGCGATAACCGAAACCGTTGCCGGTGCGATATTCATTATACGGACTGCTGCCGCCGTTGCCGCACACTTCGCGATTGCGCTGCGTCTGCGCTAAATTGTTTGTCGGCTCGAAATCGGGATTGAAAAAACAGCGGCGCGAATTGGTGCCGAGAACTTGAAATTCGGCGATGGTTTTCTGGCTCAGGCGAAATCGCCCGTCGAAACCGGCGGTGTTGTTGTGGCGTTCCGGGTAATTATAAGTCGTCGCGAAAAAGCCGAGATTATGTTGTCTGCCGATGTCGCGTTTGAGACGAAAAACTCCGATGTCCGCGTTTTTATCCGTATAACGGTCAAGATTGCGGCAGCGCAAATTGAAAACGATGTTCGGATTTATTTCCCGCGCTTCGCGACAGCCGAGTAAGTCTTCGCGTTCGTCTTTTGAGTAATTTCCCGGCGCATTGTCGGACGCGTAGAGAAGTCCGAACGTATTTTTGCCGCGTCTGCCGGTTAATTTGGCGGCGATGTCCGGATCAACGATGGCGCGCGTATTAACGACGTTTAAGCCGCTCTGGAAAATATCAATTCGTTCGAGAAAGAACGGACGTTTTTCCGGAAAATTAATCGGAAAACGCTGATTGGCGGTCGAAACCGGCGAATCGGCTTCGACTTGCGCGAAATCGGGATTGTAAGCGAAATCGAGCGTCGTCGTCGGCGTCAAGCTAAATTTCGCCGTCATTCCGAATTCGCCTTTCACGCCTTCATTGATAAAACGCCCGTTCGGGTCGCCGTTAAACGTATGGCGCGAGCGTCTGCCGGTTTCGGAAACGGTGAAACTCGGATTGATTTCCAGCTGTCTGGTTGTTTCAATGCCTTCCAAACCCGTAATATGTCCGGCTTGATTGAGCCAGCCGGAAACGCTTCGATTTTGCGGCATCCACGAATTATATTCGTTGTTGTTGTATTTCACGCGGCGATTGACGTGCAAACCCCACTGTTTATTTTTTCCGGCTTCGTAGCGCAGCGATTTGAACGGAATCGCGACTTCAATCGTAAAACCGTCTTCGGTCAAAACGCCTTTTGATTCCATCACGATGTCGAGACTGTAATCTTCGCCGCGTCCTTCGGTAAAAGTGCCGTCGGCTTGAATTCCGAGCGGGCTGAAAAACAAAAGATACGCCTGCCGCTGATCGTTGAAAGTGTCGAGGTGCACGAGCACGTAATCGTCGTTGAAAATATTATCGCGCCTGGCAACGGTCGCGCGCACGGTTTTTTTGTCCTGCACGACGCGAAAAGCCATATAGAGATTTTTCGCGTCATAACCCATCATAAATTCGGTCGGATGCGTCGGTTTGATGTTATCGCCCGGATTAATCTGAATGAATTCGCCGAACACGGCGGAATTTTGCCAAATCGCATCATTGAGCACGCCGTCAATAACCGGCGCGGTTTCAAGACGCGGAATGCGCACCGGCGCTTCGCGATTGACGTAACGCGGCGCGGCGGCGGCGGTTTCGGGATTGGTTCTAAGCGCGACGGTATTGATTTCGGGCGGCGCGGACGAAGCAGGATTCGGCGACGGCTGCGCAATCGCGTCAATCTCCGTCGCTTCGGCGGCTTTCGTCTGCGCGAAAATGACCGCGCTGCTTAGAAAAACGGTCAAAAGAATAATCGTTAAATTATTTATGAATGCGGAAAGTATATTTTTCATAACGGCAAAATGAAATTCTCGCTGAATACCGAATAAAGTTGATAAAAAAGGGTTTCCAACGATTTTTATAGATATTTAGGGTGGTCAATCGAACGCCGTTTATTTTCGCGCGAACGGTTGACGGGGAAACATTTCAGAAGTAACACACCGTCACCCGCCGGTTTATGACAATTTTTTCCGGAAAAAATTTAATAAATGCGAAAAAATTGGCAGGTCGAAAATTTAATCGCTCGTGACCAAAGAGTTAACGACAACAGAAAAAGTTCGTTTAAATCCAAAATCCGAACGCCTAAAATGCGTTTACAGTTTCATTAAAATTGATCGAAGTCGTAATAAAACAGCGCGTTTTGTAAGATTTCATACCAAATCGCGCCGAAAAAGCGCACAAAATTAAGGTGTGAGTGCGCGCGGTTAGCGCGGAAAAATATGACGAAAATCAACATTCTCAAAAATAACGCCGTTGTTATCAATGATGCGGCGGATGTCGCAAACGAAATTCTCGAACTCGTCGGCGACGCGCGGTTTGTTTTGATCGGCGAAGCGTCGCACGGAACGCACGAATTTTATAAATATCGCGCCGCCGTCACGAAACGCTTGATTGCGGAAAAGAATTTTTCCGCCGTCGCCGTCGAAGCCGATTTTCCCGACGCGTACCGCGTCAATCGTTTCGTCCGCGGAACCGGCGATGATCGCACGGCGGAAGAATCGCTCGCCGATTTCGACCGTTTTCCGCTGTGGATGTGGCGCAATTCGGAAGTATTGGATTTCGTCGAATGGCTGCGCGCGCACAACGATAAAACGAGCGAACTAAAGGAAAAAGTCGGATTTTACGGACTCGATTTATACAGTCTGCACGCTTCGATAACGGCGGTGTTAAAGTATCTCGACAAAGTTGACCCGGAAGCGGCGCGGCGGGCGCGTTATCGTTATTCGTGTTTCGAGCATTTCGGCGAAGACGCGCAGGCTTACGGTTACGCGGCGAGTTTCGATATGAAAAAAGCGTGCGAGCGCGAAGTCGTCACGCAGCTCGTCGAACTGCAAAAAAGCGCCGCCGAATACGCCAGCCGCGACGGATTTCTCGCCCGCGAAGATTTTTTCTTCGCCGAGCAAAACGCGCGGCTCGTGCGCAGCGCCGAAGAATATTACCGCGAAATGTTTCGCGGGCGCGTGTCGAGCTGGAATCTGCGCGACCGTCATATGGCGGACACGCTCGACGAAATTGCGGCGCATCTCGATCAGGAAATCGGCAAATCAAAAATCGTCGTCTGGGCGCACAATTCGCATCTCGGCGATGCCCGCGCCACCGAAATGGGTGAGCGCGGCGAATGGAACGTCGGTCAATTGGTCAAAGAAAGACACGGCGGCGAGGCGATCAATATCGGTTTTTCGACTTTTACGGGAACCGTCACGGCAACTTCTGACTGGGACGAACCGGCGCAGTTAAAACCAGTTCGACCGGGAATGAAAGACAGCTACGAATTGCTTTTTCACGAAACCGGCATCGCCAATTTCTTCCTAAATCTACAAAAAGAAGAAGTCAGAGAGTTTTTGCGCCGCCCGCTTTTGGAGCGCGCCATCGGCGTTATTTATCGTCCGGAAACCGAGCGGCTCAGCCATTATTTTGCCGCGCGGCTCGCCGAACAATTCGACGGCATCGTTCATTTCGACCGAACGCGCGGCGTCGAACCGCTCGACCGGGTTTCGAGCTGGACACACGA
Organism: Acidobacteriota bacterium; assembly: GCA_005790265.1. GTDB lineage: Bacteria > Acidobacteriota > Blastocatellia > Pyrinomonadales > Pyrinomonadaceae > SXVE01. The sequence continues at coordinate 3,905 of SXVE01000208.1, forward strand.
AGATTTGCCGGAAACTTTTCCCGGTGGTTTATAAAAGAAAAATTTCGCCGAAATATTCCGCCGACTGCGCCGGATTTATTATTAAAAATTAAAAGCTGTGTGATAACATACGTCAGATTTTCGTATTAATTGCACAGTTTTTTCTTTGAATGAACAAAATCAAGCGTCGCGAATTGCTAAAAATTATCGGCGGAACAGCTTTCGCTGGATTTTTGACCGACTGCCGCAGCAAAGCACCACAACAGACAATTTCATACACAAGTTCAAACACGACTCGGGAAACAATCCAAGGACGAATTCTGCCTGCCGACGCCGCGCCGCTTGAAGATCAGATTTTATACGAAGCCGCCAACGAACCGCGCCATCTCGATATTTCGCGCGACATTTACGGTTCGGGCGTCGCGATCAACTGGGGCGGCGAACCGCTTTTGCGCAGAGATATTAATCAAAATCTCGTTCCGGCGATGGCGAGCGATTGGAAGATGGGCGACGGCGCAAAATATTGGGATTTTACGCTTCGGGAAAACGCGCGTTGGAGCGACGGCGTGCCGATTACGGCGGACGATTGGGTTTTCACATTTCGCCATCTCGCTTCGCCGAAGCTCGGCAATCCTTGGACGTGGTTTTATTACGACATCAAGGGAATTCAGGGCTATAAGGAAGGAAAAACAAGCGCGGACGAAATCGGCGTCGAAGCGATTGACGAGCGAACGCTCAGAATCTGGGGCGAAGGCGGAGCGATTCCGCATTTGCCCGCGATTATGGCGTATATGGCGGCGGTTCCCGCGCCGCGCCACAAAGCTGAAACGAATCCCGAACACTGGGCGGACACAGCGGAAGGTTTCGTCTCGTCGGGACCAATGCGTTTGCTCAGTTGGCAACACAATCAACGACTCGAATGGGATGCGAATCCGTATTATAACGGAGCGCACAAAGTCGGGATTCAGCGGCTCGTCCAGTTGATCGGCGCGCCCGCCGTCGGTTGGTTTAAC
>SXVE01000209.1 GCA_005790265.1 Acidobacteriota bacterium
GCGAATTCGCGCCGATCAGAAAAACGGCAAAAATGGAGTAAAAGATGCGGAAAATATTGTCTTTCATCGAAATTTTCAACTGATTATTTGCTCAAAAAATCTTCGCGAATCGGCGAAAAAATATCGATTAAAATCACTTCTTCGTCAAGCATCGTCGCGCCGTGGCGGTTGTGCGGCGGAAAATGCATTACGTCGCCCGCCTGCAAAATATGCACTTCGCCGCTGATCGTAAATTTCACTTTTCCTTTGACGACGAGCGTCATTTGTTCGTGCGGATGTGTGTGTTCGTTCGTCACAACGAACGGCGCGAAACGAAAACGGCACATCATCATATTTTGCCCGACGACCATTTGCCGTTCGATGCCTTCCGCCGGATGTTCGACTGGAATTTTGTTCCAATCGGTAATTAAAGCCTCAATTTGCGTTGTTTCAGCGATCATATTTTTTTATTAAATTCCTTCAAAGATAATTAAAATCAAAAACTCCGTTTATCAGTTTAGTAATTCCAAACTCATTTCCCAAATTAATTTTTGACCTTTTTTCATCTGTAAATCATTCGCTTCATAAATTAGATGCAGCGGAATCGCGCCCAAAACGCCTTTGCCGAGCCGCGAATCGCCGGTCGCGAGCACCGACGGATTCATCTTCCAGTCGCTTTTAACTGTCACGGCGAGCGTGCCTTCGCGACCGGAAAAATAATCCGTGCGCCCATCATTTTTCATTTCAAATCTCGTTTGATCGCCTGTCATCGGCACGGCGACGCGCCATTTTTTAATTGCTGTATCTTGTTCAGCAGTCAGCGTTTCGCGGCGAATCAGTTTATTATTTTCGATGCGAAACTCGACTTCGCTCGTTAGATTATTGGCGAAAGTTTCGCCGGATTTACTGCCGATGCGCGCCCATTTTTTCCAGATTATTTTAAGCGATTTGCCGTCCGCTGCCGGAATGATTTCGGTCGCGCCTTCTGATGTTGCGTAAGTTTTTCCGTCCGCGAGCTCCAGAAACGGCACGAACGAGGGATAAACTTCTTCAACCGGCGCGGAAAATCCCGGCAAACCGTAAGGCGCGGCTAAATAATCGGCAATCGCCGGTTTCGTGCCGGTCGTCACCGGCAGCGCGAACTGAAATTTTCCCTGACGAACGAGCCAGACGCCGAATTGCCTGTCCGGTTTTTTCTCGAAAAATTCAAAACGAGCGACATTATTTAATGTCGGCGCGGCGGGAAATTCCTTTAGATTTTCCTTTTCGAGCGCGCGCATAAAGTTGTCGTTCGCCATAATTATTTTGCCGAAACTCGTTCCCGCCTGCTGCCATTCCCTCTGCGGATTGATGTACGAGTAATTGCCGCGCCCGAATTTGAAAACGGTAAAAAGGTGTGTCATATCGCTGTAATCGGCGCGCACCCAGCGCCACGCCTGATTATAAATCGCGGCGATGTTTTCCAAGTTTGTCGGGCGAAATTCGGCGTGTTGCCCGAGAAAGGCGGCGATTTCGAGCGTGTCGAGATAACTGACCAACCCCTGACTTCTGCCCCAGTTATAGCCGTAACCGGCGGGCGAAACCAAATCCCACCACAGTTTCATCTGTTCTTTGAGCGACGGCTTGAGCTTTTCCAGAATGTCCTGCCGTCCGGCGATTTCCGCCGCGTCCCAGCAAAATCTGGCGTATTCATTGGAATATCGGTCATAGCGTCCGGTCGGCGGATTGTCGTCCGAATAAATCGCGCCTTTGGTGAATTGTTCGGCGGCGCGCTCGACGACCGAATCCAAAAATGCGCGGTCTTTCAAAACACCCATCTGCCAGCTCATCGCCGCGACGCGCGCCGCAACGCCTAAATAATTTTCCGGCAGATTTATCACCTGCCGCTTTTTCGCGTCGTAAAAACGAGCCGGATCGAGCAGTTGATTCCACTCTTTTTTCTCGGCTTCGCTCAAACTTTGCCAGACGGCGTTTTTCGATAAATCCGTGCCGTAATGACGAAGCGCGAGCGTCGAATATAGCTGCGAAAAAGCTTTGCCGCCGTTGCGCGCTTCGATCAACACCATTTCCGCAATCGCCCGCGCGGTGTCTTTTCCGGCAATCGTTTTACTGCCGCCGACATCAGCCTGCGCCGCAAGCGCGCGCGCGTAACTGCCCCACGAAAATTCGCCGACGGTGAGCGCGTTCATTACCCGATCAGGCGGCGGAGTTAAAGTTTTAATGTCGGCAAAATGCGCGGCGATTTCACGCGCCGTAAATTCTCTGACTTCAGCTTTTAATGCGGCAGTCGAGACTGATGATTTATCCGAAGCAGTTTGGGCGTAAACTCGAATTTGGGAAATCGGATTTAGAAAGATAACTATTTGCAGCCAAATAAGTATTTTTCGTTTTGACATAATAAATAATGCTGACAAAAACAAAATAGAGTTCGGGTAATACTTCTACCATATTTAACCGAACTCTATTTTCCCGTTGAAAAACTTGCTGCATCGGCTTTTTTCCGATCATTTATCCTTAAAAAGTAAAGCGCACTCCGAATTGGAGTATTCGCATCGCTCCTCCGTCAGTGATGGTGCCGAACGATGTTCCGGTCGAGAAAGTGCTGTTCGGCTGCCCCAAATTCACTAAGTTGAAAATATTGGTTCCTTCACCGCGTAGCCGAAGTCTGTATCGTTCGCCGAATCTAAAATCGCGCGATAATGCCAGATCAACCACCCGGAAACCGGGACCATACAAAAAGTTACGCGGCGAATCTCCGTCGGTAGCGGAACCGGTAACAATCGGATTTTGAGCGAATGCCGCCGTGTTAAACCACTGAGCCGCCGTCGGATTCGCTAGTCTCGGATTAATTCCGGTCAAACGCGCGCGGTCGGTGGCGACTCCATCGAGGTTTGCATCAACTCCGCCGTTCGTCACCGTGAACGGTCGTCCGCTCCGAATTTTAACAATCGGTGCGATACTCCAGCCGTTAAGAATTCCTTTCAAAATGCGATTATCGCCGTTGTAAAAATCCGGCTGGAAATTAAAGCTCATACTGAAAACGTGCCGCTGATCGGTGTCGGCGGCTCCCTTCTCGGCGTCTAAATTGCTGTAGTTTTGTGCTAATCCGAGAACCGTGTTGTTGTGCAGTTGAGCGGAGCTAGTAGTTTTGCTGAGAGTATAGAACCCGTTATAACTGAAGAAGTCGTTAAACCGAAACGAGCTTGTAATCTGCAAACCGTTGTAATCCGCTTCCTGATCCGAATCAAGCATAGTGACGGCACCAAAAGCCGGATTTGGTCGCCTCGCCAGAATATTGGCACCGGCATTGGTGGCGGTCGGCGTTAGAACCGGGTAATTGACATCGCGAGCGAAAGGCAGATTGCGTGCTGCCGAACGAATATATGCCGCTCCGACAGTTAATTGATTTGTAATCTGACGCTGTACCGATAAGTTCATTTGAAGAGTGCGCGGAAATTCAAAGTCCTGCGCCACCGCAAAAAACCCGCCGCCGCTGGTAAACGATCCGTTATAAGGAAAAGGATTTCCGCCCACATAATTATTATACGGATTGCTGAGCGTCGCTCCGGTTCCGCGGCGATTAAGATTAGTGAATGAAAGTCGGGTAGACCAGGGCTGGAAATTAGTCATATTGCCCCATTCATTTCCCGAGATGCTGCCGTAAAATAAACCAATCGCCGCACGAATTGATGTTTTCCCATCGCCGAACGGATCGTAAGCGAATCCGAAGCGCGGCGAGAAATGTGTGTAGCTGACCGGAATAGCTCCTCTTTCGACACCCGGATCGCCGTAGAAAAGAGCGCCGACCGGAGCCAGCGGATTAACAGTTGATCGTTGTCCGGGAACGTAATTGGTAAATCTGTTCTGCGGATCGGTCGGCGGCGTTTGCACTTCCCAACGCAGACCTAAATTCAACGTCAATTTGGAATTGACGCGAAAATCATCCTGCAAAAATAACGCGCTATACCAAGAATTTGTGATTGCGGTGACCGGAGCATCCTGCGACAGAGTGCTGGGAATACCGAGCAGAAAATCAGCAAGCGCATTGCCAGTGGCGGTATTGTTAAAGGCAAATACTCCGTAGTTGTTGAGCAGAGTATCCTGAATGTCTTTGTTGAGTGTAACTTCTCCGCCGATTTTCAGCGAGTGTCTGCCCTTATTCCAACTGAAAACGTCGCGGATTGAATAAAGATTCGTCCCCGCCGTCGGTCCGCCGATGGCGTTTGATAAGGTAAAATAACCGTTGACGGTAATTTGCGGAAGCGAAGCGACCCCCTGCGGGGTAAAGGCTGAACCCAAATCTCTCAACGTAGTTTCGGGAGTGTTCAGGCGTCCCCCAAAATTGCGGGTATAGGTCAACCACACCTGATTAACTTTATCCGGTCCGATGACCCACACATCGCTCAAATTAACATTATGCTGCCGCCATTTGAAATTCTGCGTCGCCCACGGCAGACTGCCGTTGCCGGGAAAAAAGGATTGACTTCCCGCGGTGGTAAAGTATGAAAAGCTCAAGCGGTTAGGTTCATTTAACTGATGATCGAGTTTAACCAAAAATTCATCGGTACTGGTTGGGAGCGGAACATTTCCCTGCCATCCCGGAGTTCCGTTGGGATTAGTGCTGTTGGCTAGAGGAATGTAATCGTTCAATATTCTCAGCGCCACCGGATCAATTCGGTTTGCAGGGATGATGCCGCCCGCAAAAGGCGTGGCGGTGGCAAGTGTCGTTCCGGTCGCGGGATCTCTGGGCTGACTTGCTAACGGTGAAGCGCTAAAATTTCCCGTCCGTTCAAGTGCGGTCGGAACTCTAGCACCGGACAAAAACCTGCTCTGCGTCTGCCGTAATCCCGAATATGTAAAAAAGAAAAATGTTCGATCCTGAATAACCGGTCCGCCGACTGATCCACCGAATTGATTGCGTCTATACGGCGCTTTTTTCAGAATTGAGCCGTATTCATTGGCGTTAAACGCATCGTTTCTGACGAATTCGTACAGCGATCCGTTAAACTTATTAGTTCCTGATTTAGTGATAATGTTAATTACGCCGCTGGCGAATCGTCCATATTCGGCGTTGTAGCTGTTGGTCGTCACCTTAAATTCCCTGATTGCCTCCGGGTTCGGAGCGGCATTTCCCGTGTTGCGGAGGCTGGTCATATTGGTTCCGCCGTCGAGATAGTAGCTGACCGAACCGGTTCCTCCGTCGGTTCCGCCATTAATCAGCGTTCTTTGTTCGGGAAATCCCAGAACATTGTTGTTGGTGGCGGCAGAAGCCGTTGACACGCCCGTATTGTTCGACTGCACGCCTGGAGTTAAATCGAGCAACGCGTAAACGTTGCGTTCAACTAACGGCAGACTTTCGATTTCCTGCGAGTCAACTGTCCGACCCAACTCGGCGTTGCTGGTATTGACTTCGGGCGGCGCGGTAGTAACTGTAACTTCTTCATTAAGTCCGCCAACTTCCAGCGAAACGTCCACGCGCGCGGTATCGTTAACTTGTAAAACGATGCCTTCGCGGTTCGCCTTTTTGAAGCCGGAAACCGCCGTCACCTCGATTGTGTAGTTACCGACCGGAAGAAATTCGATTCGATAGCTGCCGTCTTCACCGGTAACTACGGTTCGAGTCAATCCCGTGTCAATATTGCGTGCTGTTACGCTCGCCGCCGGAATCGGCGCTTCGCCCGGATCTGCAACAGTCCCGACAATCGTCGCAGTAGTGACTTGCGCAACGGCTGTTGCAGGAATAGCGAAAAGAACCGTCAGCACGGCAAACACAGCCAAACCGCAATTTCTGCTAACCGGTTTTGTTAAAGCTAACAACCCGCTTAAAATTTTCATTCCGAATACTCTCCTTTGATACTAAATTTTTGATGATTTCTGAATCTTGAATTTTGAGCAAAATTCCTTCTTTAGCTTATGTGAACTAATTTTGAAACTTACCGAACAAACTCATTTAGAGATGTTTTGACAATGTTTTAAGCTACTTTCGGAGCCGCAAAAGCCGGTGCCGTGACGAGCGCGACCGCGCCGCGAAGACGCGGATGTTCGATTGCCGGCACGATGCGAATCGGCGTCGCGCCGAGTTCGGCGGTCAATGCCCTTTCTCTGATCGCATCGCGC
>SXVE01000210.1 GCA_005790265.1 Acidobacteriota bacterium
CAACGATAAACAGCCGGATCAGCTTGGTTGTCGCCGTCGTAATCGCCAACGACTCCCGGATCATCGCCGGTCTGACCGAATTGTTCAGTGCGCACCGTATTGGTTGAACTCTGGTAAATATAAAAATATGCGAACGGCGATCCTGCGCGCCATACGGCAATATCATCTTTGTTGTCGCCGTCGAAATCTTCGGGTGTCGGGAAATCCAACGCCGAATCACCAAACGGCGCTGTCGCGGTCGTTCCGGTGCCGTTGAAGTTGATATACCAGTAAATCGGCAAACTGCCGGCAAGAGATTTTTCCGAACCGATCGCTAACGTATTGCGGCGAGTGGCTAAAAATCGGCGCGCGTACAATTCATTCGGTTCCGATTGAGCGCTTTCGTCTAATCCGGTCGCCGTTGCTCTTAAAACAACCCAGTCGGTTCTGCCGTCGCCGTTCATATCAACGTTCGCATCGGCGGGCGCGGTCGGCGTTGGCGTTACAACCGGAGTCGGTGTTGGCGTTGTCGGCGTTGGTGTCGGCGTCGGTGTCGGCGTCGTTCCGCCGGTCGTGATGTTAAGCGACCAACCGGCAGAGATTTCACCGCCGTCGCCGCTGGTGTCATCGTCAACGTATAAGCTCCAAGTTCCATTGGCACTTGTGCCGTTAAAACTGGAAAGCGTCAAAGCGTATGGACCCGCCGGTGCGGGACTCGGAAAATTTACCGGATGCGTCGCGCCCTGCTGACCGTCGCCGCCGGTTCCCTGTGACGGGCGATACGTTCCTGCTGTGTAACCAGCGATATCGGGCAAAGAACTTGCCGCTGCATCATCAAAAGTCAAAACAAAACCGGCTGGCTCGCTCGGACCGCCGACGTCGGACATCAATCGAACTTTAACGCCGGTCGGTCCGACAAGCAGAATGCCGATATCGTCAGACCAGGTATGCGTCAGACCGTTGATTGTAACGGTTACTTTTGAAATGTTGCCCGTAACGCCCGAAACCGCGATATTTGACGGATACGGATTGGCTACTGCCGGAACGCCGGAAGAAATACCGATTCGCGCACTGTTGCTAAACGTCTGCGCCGCCGCAGTGATCGTTAAAAGACTGATAAAAGCCAGAATAGAAAAAATAGAAAAGACAGACCTAAACTTCATTACTCCCTCCTGAAAATTGAAAACCAGATTGCTTCAAAGCCGGTCAAACTGCTATTTTTTGATGAAAAATAACTTGTTGAATATTTTGTTTGGAAGACGGCTGAAAAACGAAAATTAGAAAATTAGAAACTATTGAAAACTACTATTATTTACAGTAATTTGTCAAGATTTTCCCGCTGCACGCAGGCTATCTATTCGGCTTGAAAATTGTTAAGATGCGGGCGGAAAAACTTTTGTATTTTTATTCGGTCGGAAATGTCGCGGCTGAAAAGAAAATCAGAATGCAATGTTTGATTGAGTAATCAAATCAGAATACAAACTCGGGCAAAAATAATATGCAAACAATCGAACCGCAGAAAAACGACCGTCGGGAAATTTTCGGATGGCTGGTTTACGACTGGGCGAATTCCGCTTTTTACACGACGGTGATCGGCGTTTTGCTCGGACCTTATCTGACATCGCTCGCGCAAAAAAGCATTTGCGCCGCGCAGTCAAACAGCGCCGGTTGCGAAAACGGCGTTATTTTCAGCCTCGGATTTCTCGGCGCGGTGACGGCGAAGAATCTTTTCTCTCTCAGTATTACGGCGTCGGTTTTGCTGCAAGTTTTTCTGCTGCCCGTGCTCGGCGCGATTGCCGATTACTCGAATTTGAAAAAACGGTTTATGGCGATTTTCTGCTATGCGGGCGTGCTGGCAAGCGCGCTGCTGTTTTTCGTCAACGTTGACAATTATATTTTCGGCAGCGTTCTGCTGATTTTCGGCAACTTGTCGTTCGGCGCGGCAAACGTTTTTTACAACGCTTACTTGGTTGAATTGACGACCGAAGACCGGCGCGATTCGATTTCGAGTTACGGTTTCGCGCTCGGTTACGTCGGCGGCGTGATTATGCTGATTTTAAATATCGCAATGGTGCAGAACGCCGAAACTCTGGGCATCACGACCGAAACCGCCGTCCGTTATTCGTTTCTCGCCGCTTCGATTTGGTGGGGACTTTTCGCTTTAATCACTTTTTATACGATCAAATCGCGCGACGCGCTGAAAAGTTTGCCTGACGGACAGAATTTCGTGACCAGCGGTTTCGCGCAGGTCGGCGAAACATTCAAACATTTAGCGCGTCTGCCTTTGACGGCGCGTTTTCTACTCGCTTGTTTTTGCTACAACAACGGCATTCAAACGGTCATCACGAGCGCGTCGGTTTTTCTTTCGCAAGAGCTTTTCGTCGCGCGCGGGCAGGAAGCGAGTCAATCGTTTCTGCTGGGAATTTTTCTCGTCGCGCAAATTTCCGCGCTCGTCGGCTCGATTTCGTTCGAGCGGCTCGCGCGCAAAATCGGCACGAAAAACGCTTTGATGATCTCGATTGTGACGTGGAGTTTGATTGTTATTTACGCATACGGATTTTTGGACACAACTTTTCAAGCGTGGATTATGAGCTTTTTCATCGGTTTGGTTTTGGGCAGCTCGCAGGCGCTGTCGCGTTCGCTCTATTCGCAGATGATTCCGCGCGGACGCGAAGCATCGTTCTTCGGCATTTACGAAATTTCCGAACGCGGAACGGCGCTGATCGGCTCGCTCGTTTTCGGAGTTGTCGTCGGTATCACCGGCTCGTTTCGCCACGCGATTCTGTCAATGATTCTGTTTTTCATCGCGGGCGTCGCAATTTTGCTTTTCACCGACGTCAAACGCGCGATTCACGAAGCGGGAAATTTGACGCCCGATGAAGCGGCAGGCGAATCGTGACATTTTGTGTTGCGGCGGCGGTTGCATATAATTGAGTGGAAAACGATTGAGCCATAAATCGAAAAAGTTGGTAGCGGCGAAAAAACAGATGACTGAAAAAACGACGGAAAAAATTGTAACGATCTTCGGCGGTTCGCGCTGCGCGGACGACGCGCCCGAATATCAGCAGGCGAAAGAACTCGGCGCGCGCCTTGCCGACGCCGGATTTACCATTTGCACGGGCGGTTACCTCGGAATTATGGAAGCCGCTTCGCTCGGCGCACGCGAAAAAGGCGGACGCGTTTACGGCGTGGTGATGAATCAGTTCAAATCCGAACCGAATCGTTATTTAACCGATAAAGTGGCGACCGATCATTTTTACGAACGCTTGCAGAATTTGATCGTGCGCTCGGTCGGCTTCGTCGCCTTGCGCGGCGGAATCGGCACGATGTCGGAGATTTCGCTGGTCTGGAATAAAATTCAAACGCGCGTCATCGGCAAGCGTCCGCTCGTTTTGCTCGGCGCAAATTGGAAGCCGGTTGTCGAAAATTGGAAAGAAAATCTGGCGGTCAGCGATGCGGATGCGGCGCTGCTCGACTTTGCCGACGACGCCGCGACGGCTTGCCGGATAATCGTCGAAAAATCAAAAGGAGTTAAATTATGACAAATTCCTGTCCGCGCTGCGGAACCGTTTTGTTGCCGAACGCCAAATTCTGCGGTTCGTGCGGTTTTTCAATGGTGAATTCCGCCGGCAATAATCCGCCGAATGCCGCGCCGCCGAATTTTCAAGCGCAAAACCAACAGAATCCATCGAATCCGGCGGAAGAAAGCGGTTATC
>SXVE01000211.1 GCA_005790265.1 Acidobacteriota bacterium
CGAGCGAACTCGCCGCCAAACCTTTTCCCAAACTCGAAACCACGCCGCCGGTTACAAAAATATATTTCGTCATTATGTTTTTTTAATAGTTTCCAAATTTCCAGTTTCCGGTTTCAAGTTTCTGAATTAACGCCGAACTTAAAACCGGAAACTTAAAACTAATTTTCCCTTCCGTTCGCTTTGCCTTCGCGTTTCTTTTTATTATATCTGCCTTCTTTGAGCTGCGTTTGCACTTCTTTGGCTTTCGCCGCCGCCGGATCGAGAACTTTCTGCAGCGCGTTCATACTCGCGCCCAATCCGGAAACGCTTTCCGCCGCGTTTCTTTCAAATTCCGCTTCCGTACGCGTTTTTGGTTTTGCCAAAATCTTCAAACCGGCGAAAACTCCGAGAATCAGCAAGATAAAAAACAAAAGTCCCAGATAATCCGCCATAATTTTTTCCGATTCAACGCCGCTGAAAGTTAAAATAAAATCTTTTTTCTCAATCTTGTATTGTTTTCAGCATTTTTTTTGCGCGCTCGTAATCCTCTGCCGTATCAACTCCGATTGAACTTTCCGCGACTTCGACAACTCGAATACGCGCGCCGTTTTCCAAAGCCCGAAGCTGTTCGAGCATTTCGGTCTTTTCCAATATTGTTTGTTTATATTGAGTAAATTTCAACAGAAATTCGCGCCGGTAAACGTAGAGTCCGGTATGTTTGCGAAAAAGATTGATTAAATTCGGCTCGTTTATCAAAGCGGCTTCCAAATCGCCGTGCTTTTTTACCGCTTCGCGCGGAAACGGAATCGGCGAACGCGAAAAATACAGCGCGTAACCGTTGATATCGGTAATTACTTTAACGACATCGCCGCTCGAAACATCGCGGGCATTTTCGATTTTTTCGCACGTCGTCACGATTTCCGCCGCGTCATCGGCGATCATCGCTTCAACTGCGCGCTCGATGGTCGTCGGCGGAATCAGCGGTTCGTCGCCCTGAACATTAACGATTATTGAATTTTCCGGCAGGCTTTGCGCGACTTCGGCGATTCTGTCCGAACCGCTCTGATGAGCGGCTGAAGTCAAAATCGCTTCATTGCCGCTCGCGCGCATAACATTGAGAATTTTTTCGTTGTCGGTTGCAACGATTACTCTGCCGACGTTTCGCGCTTTCAGAGCTTGTTCGACTGTGCGCAGAATAAGCGGTTTCCCGCCAAGCGGCAAAAGCAGTTTTCCGCCGAGACGAGTCGAAGAATATCGCGCCGGAATGATTGCGTAAACATTTTTATTGGGATTTTTTCCGTGTTGCTCCACGGGATTACAGCCTATCTCTATTTGTCCTAAGTTTCAAGTTCTCCTTTTTTAAAGTTTCCAAATCGGCGGCGCATCCGGGCAATTTTTTCAATCGTTTACGCTTACGGAATTGGAACTCGCTCTGTTTTTTAGCTAAACTCTGTTCGTGCAAAACGAACAACCAAACGAATATTCAACACCGGAATTAAAGGAAAAAGTCACCGCGTCCGAATCGTCAAATCACCCGACACCGGATAATCCGCCCTGGAACAGTTTGGCAGCGCTCGGCGTCTGGCTGGCGAGCGTCGCGTTTATTGTTTTGCTGCCATTGATAACAATTCTTCCGTACATTCTAGCTAACGGAGTAACAACAATGGATCGCGCGCAAATGCTCAACGATCCGAATGCTATTATTTTAAGCATTATCGGGACGATACCGGCGCACATTTTAACGTTGCTTTTAGCATGGTTTGTCGTTACTAAATACAATCGGTTTTCTTTCAAGGAAACATTAGGTTGGCAGTCAGGCGGTTTTCGGTGGTGGCATTATATTTTAATTTTAGTCGGATTTTTTGCCGTTGCTAACGTCGTCAACTATTTCATACCGGAACAAGACAACGAATTACTAAGAATTTTGCGCAGCTCGCGAACAGCGGTTTATATTGTGGCATTTATGGCGACTTTCACCGCGCCGATTGTCGAAGAAGTAATTTACCGAGGGCTTTTGTACTCAGCTTTTCAAAGAACCTTCGGGGTAAAATCGGCTGTCGTCATTGTTACCACGCTTTTTGCGGTCGTTCACTTTCCGCAATACTACCCGAGTTTTTCGACGATTTTCCTGATTTGTCTGCTCAGTTTGATTTTGACGTTGGTCCGAGTCAAATCGAAGAACTTATTGCCGTGTATTATTTTGCATACGATTTTTAACGGATTGCAATCGCTTGTTTTGATTCTCGAACCGTATATAAATAAACTTTCCGAACAGCACAACGCCGGGACGTTCGTCGGATTTTGGTTTCAGTAATCAACATCAAAAAAACAAAGAAAGGCGAGCGTCGAATTCGACGCTCGCCTTTCTTTGTTTTTATTTTTTGTTACTTCAGCGTTACGGTTTCGGCGCTTTAGCTGAAGATTCAACCGGTGCCGAAGGCGGCGGAGCGGCTGATGGAAATGATGATCTTGATGACGGCATCGAAGCTGAACCGCTGTCGAAAACATCGGGATTTGAATTGCCGCGAGTGCCGAAACCGCCAAGTCGCTGGAACGGCGGCGTGCTCAAACGTTCGCTGCGAACCGAGTTTGACGGATTAATCGAACTGCCGATTGCCGTATTGGCGTTGTTTCCACCCGGATTTTGGGATCCGGCGTTGCCCGGAGGCGGTTGCGTGTAAACATAGCGCGGGAAGCGGTAACTCCAGAAATCGTAGTTGAACCCGTAACCGTACGGCGAACTCCAACCGTAACCGAACGGCAGAAAACAAAAGTTCGAACTGAATCGGTCATAAACCCACAATCCGAAACTATTGTAGAAATTCCAATTGTTCGAGTTATAAGAATTCAGTAAAGTGTCGCGCATTGCTCTTCTCTGCAACGTCGAGTTTATTTTTGCCAGTTCTTTCGCGCGCAGTTTGCTCCACGTTTCGAGCGCGTCTTTTTCGTCGCGATCAAATTTGGTCAACGCCAACTGTCCGTTTTGAATTGTCGCGACTTTACCGCCTTTGACAATCGTGCCGGTTTTATCGCCGATTTGCGCTTTTCCTTTCCAAACTTCAATTTTTTTCGTTCCGTCCGGCAAAACATCAATGCGATAAATTCCCGATTCGATCAAATAAAAATTCGCTTGCGGCGTCATCACCGAAACGAGAAAATCTTTGCCGGCGAAAACTTCAAAAATCGCACTGCCGCTGTTTAGTTTGAGTTTTAAGTCTTCCAAATTCGTCGAAACAAATTCAAACGCTGATTTTTCACCCAACCGAACGTAAGAACCGGGATTCAGCAAAATTTCCGCTTTGCCGTCAGTTCCCGTTACGACTCGATCTCCAATTTCCACATTGTCGCCTTTAATCAAATAACCGCTTTTGGCGTTTTTTCGAGCAACGGCGACTTTCCCTTCAACATAGTTGACGCCGCCTGCTTTGGCGGAGATGACATACATATCGCCGGCAGCCGAAGTGACGCGACTATCCTGCTGAGCATAAGCGAATCCAGATAGAAAAACGCTGGCTGCTGTCAGTACAAATATCTGCAGTAGAGACTTCTTCATTTTTGACTCCTTTTTTGGAACTAACTTTGATTTATCTTAAACGATTTCTCCTTATTTTACAACGATTTTTCAGTCCAGCGAACATTTTCTGTATTTTCATTTATTTTCATCAATTTACGAAAACAGCGAACAACTTTTTGCGCGCGCGCGTAATCCAAGATGTCGCCTGAGCAGTTGAGGCAGTTCAACAAGGAGGTTTTCTGATAATGGCAACTTTTAATGATCCGGTAAAATGTTTCGCTCCGCTTGAAGTCATCGAAAGACTGCTCGAAATCCGCGCCGAGTTAGGTTTTCAGGAAGTAATCTATTTGGATAATTCGCTTGATTTAGCAGATTTTTTGGACGCTTACGGCTTTGATGTTTATTCTTTCTCGACCGAAAACGAAAAAATAAATTACGGCGATTACCGGGCGACGATTGTCCCCGGCGGTGATTTCATTCACGGCTCGCTGACGGCGCACTGATAAATATTTTATAAAATCCAACAACCGAAGGAACGCGGAAGGTTTTGTTTCTAATAGAAACTAAAAGTCTTCCGCTTTTTCGTTTAATTCAATCAAATGGCTTTGACGATGAATAAAGTGCCGTCGTCATCGAGAAATTTTCGTTCGGTAAAATCGGCGACGCCTTTGCGAATGTGGTCAATCATTTCTTTCGCCGGCAGATCAATACATTCCAAAACTCTTTTAGCAAGCCGTTCGTTGCCGTATTCTTCGCCTTTTTCGTTGGCGGCTTCGGTGATTCCGTCGGTATAAATCAGCATCACCTGTTTTTCATCAAAGCGAATAAAATGCTGATGGTAATGCATTTCGCGAAACATTCCGAGCGGCATATCGCCGTACTCGACAAACCGAAATTCGCCGTTCGGTTTAATCAGGAGCGGCGGATTGTGTCCGGCGTTGGAAAAAACGAAAGTGCGGTTCGTCGCGTCGAGAATTCCGTAAATCGCGGTAATAAACTGATGTTCCTCGACCGAATCCCACAAAAGATTGTTGACTTTTGAAAAAGCGATGTGCGGCGCGTAACCGATTTGCACGCCGGAACGCAGCGAGGCGCGCAGAAACGACATCAAAAGCGCTGCCGGAATTCCTTTCCCGACCGCATCGGCGACGACAATACCGATTTGATCTTCAAACATTTTGACCCAATCGTAATAATCGCCCGAAACTTCTTCGGTCGGAAAAATATAAGCGCTGATGTCGAAATTCTTCAATTGCGGATCTTGATCGGGCAGCAGTTCGAGCTGCACGGCGCGCGCGATTTCGAGCTGCGCCTGAATTCTTTTTTTCTCGACGAGCTGTTCGTGGAGCTGAACTTTTTCGATGATAATCGCGACCTGCGAAGCGAGCAGCTGCAAAACCGACAAATCATCTTCGTCGAAAGCGTTGAGATCATCGCTTTCCAGATCAAAAACGCCGACCACTTTGTCGTTGGAAATAATCGGCGCGACGAGTTCGGATTTCGTTTTTTCGCGACCGGGAAAATATCGGGAATCCTGACTGACATCGCCGGAAATCAACGATTTTCCCGTTTGCGCAACGTAACCGATAAAACCTTCGCCGATGCGCAGATGCGGTTCGATCAGCGCGAAACTTATTTCATAACCGCGTACGGCTTTCGATTTGAATACATACTCATTTTCATTCGTCTCGCCGTTCGATTCGAGCAGGTAAATTCCCGCTGCGTCGTAAGTTACAACCGAACCGAGCGTGTCCATCACGAGCTTTAACACTTCGTCCAAATCGAGCGAACGGCTGATTGTTTTCGTAATATCGAGCAGCAGACGCAGTTTATCAACCGTCGAGAGCGGTTTTGCAAAATCTTTTTGCTGTTTCGTTTCAATCATTCAATGTTTCTGTTTTCCGGATTTTCAGCCGCTGACAACTTTCAGTTTATATTCATTCCAGAGTCGCGAAACTTTCATTCGGTATTCGACCAATTCGCGACTGACATCAAAATGGCGCGCGATTTCTCGCGAAGTTTTTCCTTCAGCAACGAATTTGCGCAGCGCCGCATACGGCACGAGCGCCGCCGCGCCGACTGAATAAGCTTCTTCTTCGATTTCGGCATGATAATCGCGCGCAATCACTTTTCCTTCTTTATTGCGATTTTCGACTGCCAATCGTGACGGTTTATGTCCGAGAAAAACGTGGCAGATTTCTTCCATCAGCGTCGCGTTCTGCCGATTTTTTCCGTGCGTCGGATTTAAGATAATCAGTTTTCTCCCGTCCGGCAGCATTTGCGAACACGCGCCGCCCGACCACGCATCTTTGCCGTCAATTAACAAATGCGCTTTCGATTCGTCAGATAAAAACGGCTCGATCTGCTCGAATGACGCGACGAGCAGTTTAGCGTAACGCGCCAAATCAAACGGATTGAGCGTTTCGTCATCGCGCCGCAAGCCGGCGAAATCACGCAAACCAAGCGCTTTTATCTCATAATCTCTGCCTTTTCGAGTCGGCGGCAATTCGGAAGTGTCCACGGAAAAAGATTATACAACAACTTTAAAAACAAGCGGATGTTTATCTGTCAAGAGCGGATGAACAAATTTTAATTGAAAAAAGCGAACCGATCTTCTCGCTTCGCTTTTCTTCAAAATTTGATTTTCCCTAAACTTCTTTATATTCCGAATCTACATCTTCGCTCGAAAGCGCGACGCGATAATTTTTCGACTGCTTTTGTTTGGTAATCAGCAAATCGTCTTTCGTTTTCAGCAAATCCGAGCGATTGTAAACGGAAATTTCAAAGTTATAACCGTGCGTGATCGCATCTTTCGGACACGCTTCGACGCAGAAACCGCAGAAAATACAGCGTCCGTAATCAATATTGTAAACTTTCGCGTAGCGTTCGTCGCGCC
>SXVE01000212.1 GCA_005790265.1 Acidobacteriota bacterium
CGGCGCGAACTTCGGTTAATCGCAATTAGTTTTTCGCTTTTCTGGATTGCGCATCGGTTTCTTCGACCTGCACGTCCGTGCGTTTGACCGTATCGGAAACGGTTTCCGTGCGTTCGGTGACGTTTTTGCCGACGACGACTTCTTCGACGACGCGCGCGTCCTTCGAGGCGACCGGAACTTCGGCTTTCGTCGTGACATCAAAAGTGCCTTCTTTAATCGCCGCGAAATCGGCGTCGCTCGCCGCGCGGTCAACTTTGTGACGCTCGACGTTGACGTGTTCTTCGCGTAGGTTAACCGACGCTTCGACCGGCTTTTCCGTCACGCGCGTGTGAACGCGCACGCCGCCTTTCTGGACGACGCGTTTGCCGACATTAAGCTGTTCTTCGATGACCGGCAGCGCGATTTCGCCCTGATTCGCGTAGTTCCGCGTTTCATTGGTCGTTTGTTCCGCCGTGTAGAGCGGAGCTTTCTGATCAAACTTTTTGTAGCCCGAAGCCTGATACGCCGCGTGACGCTGATCGACATTGACTGCGCCCGCGCTGTTCAGAACGTCCGCCGCTTTGTCGAGCATTTTGTCGTCGGTGTTGACGGTAACGACGGTCGCGCCGCGTCTGACCGACTCGGCGTAAACGCCGCGCTCGTCGTCGTTAATGTCGGTACCGAAAATCCCGTCGAAAAAGTTCGAGATTTTATCGCCGATTGACGTGCCGGTCGTATAATCCTTCGAGTTCGCGCCGCCGTAGGTCATATAACCTTTGCCGCCGTCGTTTCTGGCGATGGAAATATCGCCCTGTTTGATGCCCGCCTGCGATAATTGCTCGACGGCTTTCTGCGCCGCCTGGTAATCGTCGAAAATTCCTACTAAAGTCGTTGACATAATTTTCTACTCCTTGTTCTTTGATAAATTGCAAAATTTGATTGCAAAACTTTTAGGCGAAGCGAATGTTATTCGCCGCGCGTTTGGTTATCAGCCGGAAATTGCGCGGCGCTTGTGTTTTTGCCGTCCGCTTCCGGTCTGATTTGTTCGAGCGTCGCTTCTTCGCGGCGCAAGACAATTTGCTGGGGCTGGCGAACCGTGTCGCGGCGCGTGCGGATGCGAATTTCCTCGCGCAGCACCAATTTCTTTTCAACCACCAAAACTTCTTCGAGCAGCGGCACGATCATCACGTCGCCCTCGTAGCGCACTTCGGGCGCGGCGGCGACGAACTGATTGACGGGAACGCGCTCAACGTCCAATTCTTCTTTGAACGTCGGCTCGTCAATCGTTTCCGTGCGTTCCTGAACGATTTTGTGAACGCGCACGCCGCCGGTCAAAACTTTGCGGCGAGCGATATTTAATTGTTCTTCGAGCAGCGGAATAACGATTTGCGCCGTGTCGCCGAACGCCGCCGCGCCGTATTTCGATTCTTTGTTTTGCTCGATCAGCTCGGCGAAACTTCCCGGAAAGGTGAAAACGCCTTCCTCGCGTTCGGCAAACGTCGCGGCGTCGGCGAAAACCTGCGAGCCGTCGTCGAAACGCACCAAAACGAGTTTCGATTCGCTGCCCTGCGGCGGAACGACCGCTAAATCAATCGTCCCGCGCACCCCTTGCTCGTCAATCACCTGAAAACCGCTCGTCTTTGTTTCGTCCATCTTTTTTCTTTAGTCGGCGCACACTTCTGACCGAAGTTCAGTTTGCGCCGCTGGTAATTCCTTTATAGCTTCGACACTAAACTTTCGGACGCGGCGAAACAACCGTGTTATCACTAACGCGTCGTAAGTAATTTCGCGGTCAACCGTCGGGCTTGTTAAAAAAGTCGGAGTTTTATTCGGAAGCGTCGCGCTGGATAATGAAGCGCGCGATTTCGACGCGGTTGGAAAAACTTTTTTTGGCGAGAATGCGCGAGACGTGCATTTCAATCGTGCGCACGCTGACTTTGAGCTGTCGGGCGATTTCCTTGTTGCTCATCGTTTTGGCGACCAATCGGGCGACGCGCTCTTCGGCTTCGGTTAAAGGCGAATCGAGATTCGGATTTCGTTGAGCGGCGGCGGCGGG
Source organism: Acidobacteriota bacterium (assembly GCA_005790265.1). Classification (GTDB taxonomy): domain Bacteria; phylum Acidobacteriota; class Blastocatellia; order Pyrinomonadales; family Pyrinomonadaceae; genus SXVE01. The sequence continues at coordinate 2,036 of SXVE01000212.1, forward strand.
CGGCGCGGCGGGCGGTTTGTCCGGCGACGGATTGCTTACTGCGCGGGCGACGCGCCGGTGAGTGCGCGAAATGCGGCTTAAGATATTTTCAATCACGGCGACGAGTTCTTCCGGCTCGAACGGTTTGACGAGATAAGCGTCAACTCCGGCGCGAAAGCCTTTGATGCGATCTTCGCGCCGGTCTCTGGCGGTCAGAAAAACGATCGGAATCAAATCGGTGCGCGGATTCGAGCGCACAAAGGCGGCGAAGGCGAAGCCGTCCGTTCCGGGCATCATTATGTCGCTGACGATCAAATCAGGAATCGTTTCGGCAAGTTTCAGTATTGCTTCGTCGCCGCTGCGGGCGGTCATCAGTTGAAAGCCCGCTTTTTCGAGATAAACGGCGATCACGCGCAGCAGACGGGCATTGTCTTCGACGATGAGCAGGCGTTTTTTCAATTTTTCACCTCTTCGTCAAAACCGTATTCGTCGAGCGGATCAATTCGGTCGCGCGCTTCGTTCCAAACGGCGAGAAAAACCGTAAATGTCGTGCCGCGCCCGACTTCAGATTCGACTTCGATGCGCCCGCCGAGTTCTTTAATCAGGCGTTTCGCCAGATACAAACCCAGCCCGACGCCCGGCGTTTCGGCGCGTCCCATCGCATCGTCCGGCGTGCCGTCGGTCGTGTGGTCGTGCGGCACAACTCGCTTGCCGCGATAAAATTTCTGAAAAAGATGCGGAATGTCTTCGTGGTGAATGCCGCGTCCGGTGTCTTCGACGGCGATGACGATTTCACGCGGCGCGTCATCGGCGGAAATGGGCGGCGTTCCGGATGGAGATCGGCAACGAAGGCTGGAACTTCCCGATTAACGATCCGTACCAGACGCCGCAGGACTACATCGACGGCACCAACGTCTCGCAGCTTAACCCCAAGCTCGAGAAGCTCCACGGCACC
>SXVE01000213.1 GCA_005790265.1 Acidobacteriota bacterium
ATTGATTCGCCTGCGCTTCCGGCGGTTTGCACGACGTTGTTTTCCAGAATCGTCGCGTCGCGCGTGACGCCGAGTTTCGACAAAATGCGAAACAGCGTGATCGAAATGACCGCGACCGGAATCGAAGCCGAAACGGTCAAGCCGGTTTTTAAGACGAGATACAGCGACGACGCGCCGAAAATAATGCCCAGAACGGTTCCGACCAGCAGCGGCAGCGGCGAAAGCTCGCGCATATTTTTGACGACCGCCGGAATAAAGGGACGAAAATTTTCGAGAAATGGATTTCTCTGCATTCGTAAAGCCTCCTTAAAATTCAATGACAAATTACGATTTATGAATTACGGTTTTTGTTCTCAAATGGAAATCTTTCAATTTTAAGACGTTACTCGGCTGAATCCCGGTTGGCGATTCGCGATTTGTAACTGATTCTTTCGGGGAAAGTTTTTATTTTGAAACCTGGCGTTAATTTAACTTGCAAACAGAGTTTGAAGCAAGTAATTGTTTGCTAATTTCGCTTGCGAAAGGTTTTTCGCTCGTCGCGCCGGCTTTCAATTTTTGTAACGCGTGCTCCGGTTGATAATAAAGCAGAACACAATAAAAAAGCCGGACGGCTCGCCAAAATCGAATAAAAAACATCAAAGTTTTATCGGTTTTGAACAAGCAGTCCGGCTTTTAGATGTCGCGAATTTGTTTTTGGGTTAAACGAATTTTCCGAATCGTTAAATTACTCGGCGCTGATGCGATGCCATTGATTAGTCGGAATGCGGTGCGTTCCCCAATTGACAGTACGGTCAACGCTTTTTGACGGCGCCGATAAACGAAGCGCGATCAACGATCCGTAACCGTTGCGCTGTTTCGGGTCAATCCACCAACCGGCGCTCGCATCCCAAATCTTGATATTATTGTCCGGCAAAACGACGGCGCAGCCTTCGTGATAAATCGTGTCTTCGCTCGTCCACGCGAGCGGCGTGTTGCCGTCGTGCCAGCTTTTCGTCCACTGCTCGGTCGAATTTTTGGAAAATCGCTGAACGAGCTGGGCGCGGATGCTTTTGACGTTGCGATTAAGAAAAACTTCGTGCGCCAATGCCGCGAGCGCGCCGCAGTCGAGCGTGTCTTTCCGCACGGCTTCGCACCAGAAAATCGGAAAAGTCGAACAGCCCCAATTATATTTTTGCCGCAGCCAGCGCGGTCCGGTCAGCACGTCGCCGCCGCCGAGCTCGGAAAAATCCATCGCCGTCATCCATTCGCGCGACACTTCGCAGCACGTTCCGCCGTGATGCGAGATTTGCGACGGGTGCCAGTCGCGCCATTTTGCGTAAACATCGTCGGCTTTTTTAACGTCGCCGCCATTTTCGTATAAAGTTTCCGTATCAAATTGTGTTGCTTTTTTAACCGCGTCCAAAAACATAACTCATACTCCTGTCATAAGAACCTGCATCGCAGAAAACGAGCACATCGCCGACTTCTGCGTCTTCCGGCAATTCCACATTGTTGGCGACGATGTCGTGTTCCATACAAAGTCTGCCCAACAACTGCGTTTTGCCGCGATTTAAAGATTTCCACTTGCCGCTCGTGCGGTCGCGACTTAAAATTCGGTGCGGATAAAAGAAATACATCGGCAATTCGGCAATCGAACCGTCAACGACCGCTTCGCGCGCTTCGCCCGAAGAATTTCTGATTTCCAAAATCTGCATCGCGAGCGCCATCGAAGGCTGCGCGACGGCTTTGCCCGGTTCGGAAAGAATCTGCCGAACGTGCGGCAGAAAGTCGGGCACGAGCGCAATCGCCTGACGAAAACGCTCGCCGGATTTTTTCTGCAAATCTTCGGGAAACCAACCGCCGCCGATGTCTAAAACTTCGATGGTGCGACCGCCGAGCGCCTCGATTGAGCTGCACCATTTGAGCATTGATTCAAAAAGATGCCACCATTGCCCGACGCCGACATTGCTGCTCGCCATATGAAAATGGACGCCGAAGCGCGTGTCGCGCGGCAGAGTTTTAATCGCTTCGATCAATTTGCCGAACGCGTCGGGCGTATCAATCGGAATGCCGAAACGCGAGCTGATATTCGGCGTGCGCAGACGAACGCCGAGAATTTCCGTTTTCAGATTTCCGCTGTTGTATTCTTCACAAACGCGCGTCAAATCTTCCATCGAATCGCAGAAAACGCTGTAGAGCGGAGTTTCCGGCAGCTTCTCTTTGTGCCACCATTTGCCGGGACCGTTTAGGATGATTTCGTTTGAATTAAAACCGGCGTCCAGCGCTTTTCGGACTTCTAAAAGACTGATGGCTTCGGCTAAAAATCCCGATTGGCGCGCCAGTTTAATCAATCTTTCGTCCGGGTTGGTTTTGATGCTGTATGCGTTCGTGACCGTAATGTCGTCGGTGCTCAGTTCGCCAGCGAGCGCGACGGCTTTTTCAAATAATCCGGCGGCGGTTTGTTCGAGAAACAACCACGACGGCGTTTCGACTTGCGCCAAATCGAAATGCGTCAAATCGTCAACGAATGATTCGGGCACGTTGAGCGACGCGCTTTTCGGCGTTCCGCCGTTTTGACCTTCGCCGTTTCCGCCCGTTTCATTCTCGTTTTCGTAATTAAAAACGTCCAAATTGTGCAGCCGATTGGCAAACTGCACCAAGCCCGAAGGATGTTTGAGCGAATGTCCGATTCTGCCGGCGAGCGGTTCGGGCAAAGGCGACAAAGGAAATTCCGGTCTGACGGGAACTTCGAGCACGACGCGCGTGAATTCTTCGCTGATAAACGGCGTTTCGACCGCTCTGATTCCGGTGGCGGCTTCGACGAGCAGCGCCGACATATTGTGACCGGCGATGGTCGCGCCGTGAATCCACGCCGGAAAACGCGGATTTACTTCCAAAAGCCAGAGCTGATTCTGCGGATCGCGCACCATCTCGATTTCCGCACCGCCCGACCAATTCAAATCTTTGACGATTTTGCGCAGCGGCGCCAATACTTCTTCGGAAACTTCGGCGATATCGCCCGCCCATGTCTTGCTCAATTCGGTCAGATCGCGTTTGCGCATTTGCACGGCGTGAATCAGCTCACCTTGGTAAGCGCAGAACGAAATTGATTCTTCGTAGCCGGAAACGTGCGTTTGCAGATAAAGCCGTTCGGTTGACCACGCGCTCGAAAGAATGCCGCGCATCGCTTCGAGCTCCGCCCAGTTGCGCACTTTGACCGCTTCGTAATACGGACCTTTGAGCCAAACGCGCCAATCGTGTTCGCGGCAGAACGCGTGCAAATCCCAATCGGAAATTTCCGTCGTCACGAACGTCGGAATTTTAACGGGCAAGCCTTTGTGCGCCGTAATCGCCGGTTTGGAAACTTTTTGCAGCGCCGAAAGCGACGGCGTTAAAAGATTCGGATGACCGTCGGGAAACACGCTGCCGAGCCACATAATTTCCAGATCAATGCTCGAAATCCACAATCCGCCCGCGTCGAGCACTTTTTTAACTTGCGCGGCGTGCGCGTCTAAGTTTAATTCTTCCCACGGACGCTGCAGCCACACGTCGTCCAAATCCTGCCAATGAACGCCCGAACACCGATTTGAATATTCGACACCGACGAGCGTCGCATCCGGATAAGCCGTTCGCAGTGAACGCGCGATGCCGACGCCGGGTTGCGGATTCGTTCCGCAGTAAAGTCCGCTGATATAAATTTTCATATTGCCCTTTTGGTTAAATGATGAACAGTGAGTGATGAATGATGAATTACGATTAAAAAAAGTTTTTTTTCATCATTCATCATTTATCATTCATCACTTCCTTCCCTCATCTTTTCCGCGCTCGCCCAAAACGAAGCGGTCGAAGCCGGATTGATGCTCGGTTTCGGTATTTTGTTTCTAAACTCGTCCGTAAATTTCCCGTCCACGCGAATGCTGAAATTTAATCCTTCGGCGGCGTCCGCGCCGTGATATTGATTGACCGTATCAAACCAC
>SXVE01000214.1 GCA_005790265.1 Acidobacteriota bacterium
AGGGGTTGACCCGAACATTTTGTGGACGATTGCTTACAACGAGACGCGTTTCCGTCCGTGGCTGACCAGCCCGAAAAACGCGCGCGGGATGATGCAGTTTATTCCTTCGACCGCCGCCAGATTCGATTTGGCAGACCCGTATCAACCGATTCCGGCGATTCGCGCCGCCGCGAAATACGTGAAATATTTATCGAATCTTTTCGGGGGGCGCATTGATTCGATCCTTGCGGCATACAACTCCGGCGAAGGCACTGTGTCGGCTTATCTGACGGGACGCACATTGCGCGACGGTCGAAAAGTCATCAACGCGAGCGGTCAGAAAACGATTGGCGGCGTTCCGCCATACGCGGAAACCGTCGGCTACGTCGGGCGCGGACTCAAAATCTATCGGTGGCTGATTGCGCGTCAAACATTTGCGACTTCCGCCTTCAGAGCAACTTTTCCGAATGTAGTTTCCGCGTCGGTGGCTCGCGTTTCGCTTTACGACGCGGAACTTGGAAGCGTCCCGAATTTCATCGTTTTCGTTCCAAAACAATCAACGCCGAATCAAGCTGCCGTCGTTCAAAACGAATTGCTTGAAACTCCAAATCAGCCGCAGCCAGCCGAACCTAAACGGCAGGAAGTTTTTTACGATCCGCGTTCCGGCAATCGTTACGTTACGGGCGAAAACGGTGAAGTCAAGCCGCTCGACGGCGGCGTTGTCGTCGTCAGCCAGGATACGCGCAGAACGGCAAACGTCGCCCGCTCGACTTTTTTCGCCGCGCCCGTCAATAAGTAACTCGAACTCCTAAAAACCGCTCTCAGCCGGATAAGGCTTTAGCTGTTTCGGGCTTTAATAACCGATGAAACTTGAACTTCGTGAATACCAAGCGGAAGCTTTATGCGTTTTGCTCGAATACGCCAAAAGAGCGGCGGGAAATCATTTTTTGACGAGAGATTCACGAGACGAATTTTCGCCGCGCCGCCTTCTGTGCATCCAGCCGACCGGTGCGGGGAAAACCGTTTTGATTTTGGCTTTTGTCGCCGAAACGATGAGTCGTTTCGGGTGGAAAACTCTGCTCGTCGTGCCGAGCCGCGCGCTTGTTCATCAAACGATTGAACGCGCCCGGCAATTTTTCCCCGACTTGCGGACTTCTAAAATCGGCGACGGAAGTTTTGAGCTGACGGGCGATTTCGTCGTCGCCACTGGGGCTTCGCTCGCCGGCGAGAAACTGCGACGAATTCCGACTGATTATTTTTCCGTTATCATCTGCGACGAAGCGCATCACGTGGCGGCTCGTTCTTACAAAGAAATACTCAGGTTTTTCAGCGCGTCTCGCCTGCAAATCGGCGTGACGGCAACGCACATTCGCGGCGACGGCGAAAATATCGCGTCCCGCGATTATTTCGGCACGGTCGCCGTGTGGAATACGGTGTCGCAACTCACGAGAGCGGGCTATCTCGTCCCGGCTTACGGCTTTTACGCAAACACGGAAACGTCGCTCGAAGGTTTAAAAATAAAAAACGGCGATTTTATTGAGCGCGAGCTTTCGCGCGCGGTAAATAATTCGGCGCGAAACGAGATGGCTGTTGCCGCTTATTTTGAGCATATGAAGGTGCGCCCGACGGTTTGTTTCGCGGTTGATGTCGCGCACGCGCGGGATTTGGCGGCGTGTTTTCAGGAAAACGGAGTTAAAGCCGAAGCCGTCTGGGGCGCGATGAGCCGCGACAATTACGAAAAAATTATGCGGCGTTTCGAGGGCGGCGAGCTGCAAGTATTAGTCAACGCAAAACTCCTCGTCGAAGGCTGGGACTGCCCGCAAACGAGCGGCGTAATCATCGCGCGTCCGGCGACCGAAGCATCAGCGGCGGTTCTCGGTCCGCAAATGATCGGGCGTGCTTTGCGCCCGTCCGTTTCGACCGGAAAAAAGGATGCGGTGATTGTGGAATTGAGAGATTCGGGCGCTGAAACCGGCTCGACTAATTCCGGTCTGCGGCGGGCGAGCCTGCTCGGAATGATTGCCGAATCGAACGCCGGCGCCGACGAGTTTTCTTCTGCGATTCCGCTTCACGAGCAAGCCGATTTTAATCGCGCTCTTTTGTCTTGGCGCGAGCGCGAAAAGTTACGCTCCTCACTTTTGAACGAACAGGACGCGCGGCGTTTCTTCGACGTAATAGAAGAAATCGAACGCGCCTCGCGTTTCGCTTGGGTTCCGCTCGGCGCGTGTCTTTATATGCCGCTCGAAGACGGCGAATTTTTAGAAATCGTCGAAACGGCAAAGACGTGCTTTGAAATTCGCGGCTGCTTCGCCGGAGATTTTCACGTCATCGGTGCGACGAGTTCTCGCGCTTCTGCACTCGAAATCGCCGACTCCTGGCTTTCCGCCAGCGCCAAATCATTTAGACTTATCCGGCGCGACGAGCCGTGGCGAAACCGCGAGGCATCGGAAAAACAAATCTTACGGGCGGCGGAGTTGACCGGCTTGAGCGTGAGCCGTCTCTCAAATTTAACGAGCGGGAACGCGAGCGATTTGATTCGCAGTGCTTATGCCCTCGCGCTCTCGCCCGAAGAAATAGTTTTCGCTCGCTCGCGCATTTCATCCGCCGCCGCATCTCCCGTTCAGAATCCGCACGCTTGGCAAATCACTGCCTAAACCCGCGCGTGAAATTTGGCGAATTTTTGCACCAACGGTGCATTTTTGCACCAAACCTGCCTTCAACTTACCGTCAAACCCAGATTTTACAGGCGTTTCAATAAGCTTCGATTTTTGTTGCAAAAATAATCCATTTTTGATGAATCGCCATCTTCAACCATTATTTCGGCAGATCTCCGCCGTTGCCGCGCCAACATTGTCAGGCTTTTCGCTTCCGGTTTTCTAAATTTTTGCCAGTTTTCCTTTTTCTCTCTGGCACTCGTCTTGCGATAAGGCTGCTTACAAGACTACACGCAAACAATCTTTTGAATTTTTCTCCGAGCTAAATACGATTATGAATAAAAATTTGTCTGAAGACTCCGCCTCTGAAGAACAGCACACGAGCGATGGCGGTTATTCTTCGGTTTTTCACAAAACCACGGAAAACGCGCCGTTCGATTTTGCGGGCGCGGCGGCAATCAACCGCGACCCGGAAGACGTTTTAACGATTTCATCATTGCTTCGCGCAGTTTGGGTTCTGCTTTTCGTTTTGACGGCGAGCGTCGTGATGAATGTCTTTTTGGCGGTGCGCCGCGCCGACCGAATCGTCGTTGATAAATCTTCGGGCAGAGTCATCGAATTGAACAATCGCGATTACGGCGCGACCGAAACGGTCCAGATAAGCCCCGACCGTCCGAACGATACGGACAAAAAATATCTGGTCAAAGAATTTTTGAAATCGCTTTACACGGTCGAACAAACCATGAGAGAGGCGAACATCAACAAATTGCTCAGAATGCTCGACCCGGATTTATCGCTTTCGTTCGCCGCCCGGTTAAAACAAAACGGCACGCTCGCCGCAGAAAAAGCGGAAAGCGTCAATTCATCCTGGGAGTTGCAGGATTTGAGCGTGGACGAGCGCGATCCCTTTATCCTGCGGGCAATCGGCATCCGGCGCATTCGCCGCAAGTCGGGCGGGCAGGACGTTGAAGAAACCGTGCAGCTCAAATGCAAGTTTCTTTTGAAGGATTCGCCGGCGTCTCCGGCGCGAAACGACAACAATCTGCGGACGGGTTTTACGATTCTGCGTTTCCGCGTCGAGCCGGTGAACGGCAAAACGTCTTCGCCCGTCGTGTTGCTCGCGGATGAGGAAACCGCCGCTGCCTACGCGCCCGCGATTACCGATTCGGCTGATTCGCCGAATCAGCCGAACGCTTCCGCCGAGCCGAAACAGTAACCGATTCATATAAAGATTTTTCAATATCAATTTTTACGCGCGGCGATTCACCGCTCGTTAAGAGGATTTTTATGCAAACACAAAATTTTCTGACGCTTTTAACCTATGAATTGCAAATGCGGCGTGACGCTTTGATGAAAGTCGCCGTTTTGACTTTAGCGTTTTTCTTATGCTGCGCTCTTGAAGCATCGGCGCAAACGAAACGCAAAAACACCAAGCGAAAAACCGTTGCATCAGTTCAAACCGACAGGCAAACGAAACAAAACTCAATCATTCAGCCGTCGTCCTTGCCGGTGACAATCATCAACGCGGCGGAAACCGATTTTCTGTCGGGCGAGGCGAGCGTCGCGGTCAATCCCAAACAGCCGACCGTCGTGCGTTTGGGTTTGGCGCAAAACGCCGTTTCAATCGTCGAGTTTCCGGCTTCGGACGGCATTTACTACATCCACGAAGGCAATCCTAAATTCGCCTCCGTCTTTCAATCGCCGACGCGCGAGACTGACCGCTCAATCACAATTTATCCGGGCGAAGGTTTCGTCGCGGCGCGCGAAAGCGGCGCAACTCCTTCGGCGACGATC
>SXVE01000215.1 GCA_005790265.1 Acidobacteriota bacterium
CACAAATAAAACTTTCAGCATATAAAAAACTCCGTTTACCAAATTTCCGTCAAATCCAATTCAAAACCCGGCAAAACATCTTCGCCCGAAACTTTTTGCGGATTTTCCAGAATTTCAATGCCGCCGTTCGCGCGGTAAACGTGAACTTTCTTTTGATACGGATCAATCAGCCAGCCCAAACGCACGCCGTTTACCGCGTATTCTTTCATTTTTTTCTGCAAATTGCGCAAACGGTCTGATTTCGAGCGCAATTCGATGACGAAATCCGGCGCGATGCGGGCAAATCGTTCTTCACGCTCTTTTTGCGGCAGAGCGAAATATCTTTCCTTTAATATCCAAGCCGCGTCCGGCATTCGTTTTGCGCCGTTCGGCAGCGTAAATTTGGCGGACGATTCAAAGCAGACGCCGGTTTTATCTTTTTTCGCCCAAATACCAAGTTGTAAATCAATATCCCAATTTTTTCGACTTGTTTCCGGGAAAGGCGGCGGCATAATTTCAAAATCTCCTTCAGCGTTCATCTCGATGCGCAAATCTTCGTTTGCCGCGTCAATCGCATAAAGCTCTTCGTCGGAAAATTTGCGTCCGGGAAATTTGACGATGAAAAACATCGGTTCGGGCAGTTCCAATCTAATTTCCGGCACTTTAAATCCTTGTTTTTTCTTTGCGACGTCAATGACAGCTGACATAATTCTTACCTCTTTGCAATATTTTAACGCACTTTCAAACGAACGGTAAATTTTTCACCGCCGCCGTCGTTTCGCCGACTTTCAATTCCGTGCCTTCCGCCAAATAATCATAGCGGACAAAGGCAAGCGCGATTATTTTTTCAAGTTTCGGTGAAAACGCTGCGGAAGTTATTTTCCCCGCGCTTTTGCCGTCCAGAGATTTTAATTCGTCGCCCGGTTTTACTTCGGTGTTTTCGTCTTCAAAAACCAAACCGGTTAATTTTTTGGCGACGTGTCCGCGAAAATGAATGCGCGCGATGATTTCCTGTCCGATGTAACAGCCTTTGTTGTAGCTGATCATTTCGTCGCCGAGTTCCGGCACAATCGTCGTTTCATCAGCGTCAGACGCATATTTCGGAATGCCGTTTTCGATGCGCAGAACTTCATAAACTTCGTCGAAAATCTCGACGGCGTTTTGGTTTTTCAATTCGCTCACAAAGTTTTCCGCCGATTCTTTCGGAACAAACGTTTCTTCGCCGAACTTTGCCGCAAATGTGATGGTTTCAGACTCTTGAGCTGCAAATTTTGAGTTATAAACCGAAAAAGATTTGTATTTTTCCGACAAATCTTCGACGAAAAAATCGCCCGCGAAAGTGAATCTGAAAAGATTATTAAAGACCTTTTCGCGCGTCGCTTCTTCGGTTTCAAAAAGAAATTTGCCGTCTTTTTTCAACACGCGAACGCTCGCCAAAAGTCTTCCCTGCGCGTTCGGAAAAGCTGCCTCCATCTGCGCGTTTTCTTCGAGTTTGGCGACATCGTTCGTGATTAAACCGTTGAGAAACTGCACGGCTTCTGTGCCCGAAACTGCGATTAAACCACGCTTTTGTTCGTAAAATCCGGTTTCGCCGGATCGAATCGCTTGATAATTTTCCAATTCTTCACTGTTCATTTTTTTGGTAAGTAATACTTGTAAATAAAATCCTGAAAAAACCGCTCGAAATAACCGGCAATCGCTTTGTCGCCGATAACCAGAATCGGGCGTTTCAGAAAAGTATAATCTTCGTTCATCAAATCAATCATTTCCGTTTCGGACAATTTGCGCTCGTTTAATTTCATTTCGCGGTATTTGACCGCGCGGCGCGAAAAAAGTTCTTCAGCGCCGCCGAGCATTTCAACGAGGCGAACGATCTCAACCGGCGACAGCGGATTTTCTTTGATGTCGCGCAGTTCGTAATTTTTGATGCCGTGACGCTCGACGAATCTTTTTGCTTTCTGACAAGTCGAACAGTTTTCCGACCAATAAAATGTAACGTTTTTCATTATTTCCGATTGCTGTTTTCCGTTTTCTCAAAATTTTACGCGCGTTTAATTTGATACTAAAATAAAAACGCACCGATGACGAGCAACAGTTTATTTTATAAATCAGTCCGGCGCGGCGTTCCGAAAAAGAAAACGAAAAAACGCCCGAATTGCAATGGCAAACCATTTTCGAGCGTTTATAAAAGTTGTCGGAAGCGCCGAAATCAAAACGCGCGTTTCAAAATTCAACGCTTTGATCTCGACTTGTTTTTCTTACACTACTAAACGGCGGAAACTTCGCAAACGATATTTTTCGTCGGCGTTTTCTCAAACTTTTCGCTTTTCAGATTAGCTTTCCAAGCCTTCAAGATTTTATATGATTTTTTGCTGGCGGAAAGCTCCGCCAGCACGATCAAATCAACGTTTGCGCGCCCGTTCTGCGTGCACGAAGAACTGTACGACATCAAAAACTCCTGATTTTTTTTGAGCGCGTTAAAAATCAAAACGTCTTTGACGTGCCACGTCGGAACGCCTTTTTCATCGCGCTCAGTTATTTTCTCGAGCCACAACATATCTGCGCCGCTTTTTTTGAACCGCGAAACGCCGTAACGGTCGTTCGACAGCAAACCGCCGCCCAAATCTTTAACGCCGTTTGGCAGCGTTGCGCCGTAAACGACGCCTTTGTGTTTGTAGCCGATGTAACTTTTCTTTTGCGGACTCGCGAAAACCGGCACAACCGATAAAAGTAAAAATAATGCTATTTTAAGTTTCATTAGCTGGAACCCTCCTTGTTTGTATAGCGACCGATGCTTTGATGTCGTCGAACAGTCAATAAATGCCACGGCTGAAAATTCTTTTTTCGCTTTTTCTCGTGAAGATTAATTGCGCTCTAAATCAATGATACTCAATCAGTTTCGCCGCTTCAAGCCGATTTTCCGATTAACGTCATTTGCCTTTGTGATTTGTCCGTTTATTCCGCTTATTAGAAAAACCCGCGCGCGGAAATCACGCGGCGGAATTTCCGCGCGGCGACTAATCTATAAAATTGCGCGCGCTAATCTTTTTTCATTTTGTTCATTTGGAAGTTATTCTAGTAAAATGAAAAGTTAATCTAAAAGCGACATTTTAAGACAGAGAAAATATGAGTCAAATTACCGAACAGGCAGTTTTAGGAAAGCTGCAAAATATCATTGATCCCGATCTCAACAAAGATATCGTGACGCTCGGATTTATCAAAGATTTAACGATCAGCGGCGGCGACGTTTCGTTTCGCATCGTGCTGACGACGCCCGCGTGTCCGGTCAAAGAAGCGTTTGAAACCGAAGCGAAAAAACTGGTCGGCGAAATCGCCGGCGTTGAAAACGTGCAGGTCGTGATGGATGCCGAAGTGCCGAAAGGTCGCGGCGTGGCGGGCAATATGGCGCTGCCAAAAATCAAAAACATCATTGCGGTTTCGAGCGGCAAAGGCGGCGTCGGCAAATCACCCGTCGCGGTCAATCTCGCTGTTTCGCTCGCGCTTGACGGCGCTAAAGTCGGCTTGATGGACGCCGATGTTTACGGTCCGAACGTTCCGCTGATGCTCGGCGCGGCAGCCGAGCAGCCGGGAATTTTCAATAATCAAATCGTGCCGATTGAAGCGCACGGCGTGCGAATGATTTCCATGGCGGTGCTCGCGCCGCCGGACAAACCGATGATTTTGCGCGGTCCGATGCTGCACGGCGTCGTTCGTCAGTTTTTAACCGACGTCAATTGGGGGGAACTCGATTATTTGATCGTTGATATGCCGCCCGGAACCGGCGACGTGCAGCTTTCGCTCGCGCAGCTCGTTCCGGTTCAAGGCGCGGTTTTGGTGACGACGCCGCAGACGGTTTCGATTGCCGACGTGCGCCGCGCGCTCAAAATGTTTGAAACCGTTTCGATTCCGCTGTTGGGAATCGTCGAAAATATGTCGTATTTCGTGCCGCCGGATATGCCGGAAAAACGCTACGATATTTTCGGCGCGGGCGGCGGACGCCGGTTTGCCGAAGAATACAACATTCCGTTTCTGGGCGAGATTCCGCTTGGTATGGAAGTGCGCGAAGCCGGCGACCGAGGCATTCCGGTCGTCATCGCCGAACCGGATTCGCCGCAATCAAAGGCGTTTCGCACGGTTGCCGAAGAAGTCGCGCGCCAAGTTTCCATCGAAGCGATGAAACCGGAATTAGTGGTTTTAACGCGCGCCAAGTAACATTTTTTTGCGGGCGGCGAGTCTAAAACTTGTTATTTCGCGCGCACTCGCGTAAAATTGACATTAAAGTAAAGATTCAAAAAATATTGAGTCTCAAGAATTGAAAAAAGGAGATATTAAACAAATGTCAGCAGTTGCGGCACCGTCCGTCGAATTAAATGTGACGCCGAGCGCGGCGGAAGAAATCAAGAAATTTTTATCAAGCGAAGACGATTTGCCGGAAACGGCTGGTCTGCGCGTGCGCGTTGTGCCGGGCGGATGTTCCGGTTTTCAGTACAGTTTGAATATCGAAGAAGAATCGCGCAACGGCGATTTCGTGCTTGATAAATACGGCATCAAACTTTTCGTTGATATGTTTTCGGCGCAATACTTAAACGGCGTTGTCGTTGATTACACGTCGAATATGATGGGTTCCGGTTTCACGTTTGAAAACCCGAACGCGACCGGCGGTTGCGGATGCGGAACGTCGTTTTCAGCGTAAATCACATTTCCATATTTTTTATTGAATGCGGCGCGAAGAATTTATTTTCTTCGCGCCGTTCTTTTTTCCTGATTTTTGTGGAAACGGAATTTGATTGAATCTTTCTTGAATTATTCAAGGACAACTAAATAGAGCGGCGCAAAGCGGAAAATAGGCGACGGAGTCTTTTCAAATTATTTGAAAAGACTCCGATTA
>SXVE01000216.1 GCA_005790265.1 Acidobacteriota bacterium
GGCTGCGCGGCGAAATATGCTTGCAGCTTCGCATCTTTGAAAATTCGTCCGCGCCGGGCGTAAATTTCGTTGCGCAAAACCTTTAAATCCTCAACGAACAAACCTTCGACCATTTCGGCGGTGATCGGTTCGAGCGCGATTTTCTCGCGCATTTTCGTTTCGATTGATTCGATTAATTTGACGTTTTGCTCTTCGATCGGATTCAGCTTAACTTTCGTCTGATCTTTCAAAGGTTTGTACCAATCGCGCCACTCGAAATACTGTTTAAAACCGGGCGTCACGAAAACGCGTCCGTTGCGCGCCCAAAATTCGTTGCGAATCAATCGCAAATCGTTGAGCGTCAGATTTTTCAGCAAATCTTCGGTCAGCGGAGCGGTTTGAAATTTGTCCATATCGCCGACGGCGACAGCGACATTGCGGTCTTCGTTGCGTTTGGCGTTGAGTTTTTCGAGATTTTTGCGCTCAACGGCGGTCAAAACGCTCGGCGAATAATTGGCGTTCGCTTTATACCAGTAACGTTCCTCGAAATATTTTTGCAGCCACGGTTCGTCGTCAAAACGCTTGCCGTGAATCGCCTCGATTTCAGCAATCATAATGCGCCAGTCCGACGGCGTATCGGCGTAAAGATTATCGTCGGGAATTTCTTTCGTTTGCCACAAACGCAAATCGCCGGGTTTGACCGATGTATGCCGCGCGGCTTCGGTTAAACGAATTTCGTCAAGATTATCGCGCTCGATTTTCGTTAAAATCGCGTTGGTAAAAGTTTCTTTCGGCTGATACCAAGTTTGTTTTTCCAGATAATCCTGAATCGAACGCTCTTTGAAAATGCGCCCGCGTTTGCCGAAAACGACGCCGCGCAGCAGCGCGAGTTCGTCAACCGCGCCGTCGCTCGAAAGGCGCGCGAGCTGCGTTTTCGTTATTTTCTTTTTCGAGTAATCAATTTTGTCCCAGCCCTGACGATTAAATTTCGCCCAAGCCTTTTTTTGTTCCGCTTTAAAGTCTTCGTTTTGCGCATAAACCGCCGCGCTGAGCGATAACATTAAAGCCAAATAAATCAATAGTTTTGCTTTCATTCGGCTTTCTCCATTTCTTCAACTAAATCTTATTAATTTTCGTTTTATTTAACCGTGTCAATTTTCCACGCGCCGCCTTCTTTCACCATTTTCAGCGATAGATTGTTGACCCAACTGTTTTTGCCCGGGTTCGGCGGGGCGAGTTTGATTTTCAGCGTCGCCGCATTTCCTTTAACGATTGCTTTGCCGGTTGAAACGCGCCAGTTTTCATCATAATCCTGCGCGTTGATAAAATAATCGGCATTATATTCTTCGGCTTTGCGCCACGCATCAATCTGGCGCAGCAAACGCTTTGTCGCGTATTTAGCGAGCACCGTTTTCTGGTCAATCGGATTGCCGCCTTCTCTGTTTAGTTCTTTCACATACCACGTGTAAAACGTTTTCGCCGATTGTTCGGGTGTCGCCGCCGTTTGCGCAACGCTGACTTTCGCGCCGCCGATGATTAAAAAAAGAACGGCGAGACTCAATAATTTATACTTGTTTTTCAGAAGCATTGTTGTTTAATTTTTACCTGAATTTTTATTTGAATTTTAACCTTCCACGATTTCATAACTGGTCGTGATTTCCGCCGTCGGTCGAACGGTCGCCGCGACCGAGCAGTATTTCGTATCCGACAGCTCAATCGCCTGCGCGACGGCGCGCTCGGAAACGTCGCGACCATACACGATATGGTGAATGTGAAATTTCGTAAACGCGCGCGGCATTTCTTCGCGCCGCTCGCCGGTTACCTCTACTTTATAATCAGTCACAATCTGCCGTTTTTTCTCCAAAATCGAAACGACATCAACCGCCGTGCACGCGCCGACTGAAACCAAAAGCATTTCCATCGGCGTCGGCGCTGATTTCCTTTCTCCTTTTGTATCAATCGTTTGCGCATGTCCGCTCGGACTTGTGCCGATGAAAAATTCGTCGCCTGCATATTTTATCGTTGCTTTGTAAATATTTTCTGCCATTAAAAAATCCTTTTGTTGAACGTGAATTAAAATAAAATTTTGCGAGATTTTAGCACACAATTTTTCTCTTCCCGCATCTGTTTCGCGCCAAACAACCTTTTGGCATCAAATATGCTTCAAATCGGGAGGAAAAGTTTATAAAATGCCCGCGACGTTTTTCGAGAAAGGAGATAAGAATGAGCAGATCGAGAAGTTTTTTTTCCGCCGTTTCGGTTTATGTAATCGCCGTTTTGTTTTTCGCCGGTTTTGCCGCGCAGGTTGAAGCGCAAAATCGCCGCAGCGAACGCGAAGTGCGCGACATCGTGCGCAGTTTGAAATCGAAAATTGATGATTTTCAATACAATCTGAATTATCGCCTGCGCAGCAATTCGGCGGAACCGGACGAAGTAATTGCGATTGAAAACAATCTGCGCGATTTAGACGGCAGGATCAATGAATTTGAAACTAATCTCGACCGCCGCCGCGAAAACGTCAGTGACGTTTCGCGCATTCTCGATGCGGCGCGGCGCATCAGCGATTATTTGAACGCGAATCCGCAGCCGCGCCGCATTGAAAACGATTGGACGGAAACGAACGCGCTGCTCAATCGTCTCGCCGCGCTTTACAACATTCGTCCGGGCACTAATCAGCGCAATTCCAGTTACGGTAACAATTCACCCGATTTCGGCAACACGGCGGGAAATTATTCAAACAATTTCGGCTTAACCGGCACGTACCGGCTTGACGCAGCGCGCAGCGAAAACGCAAGCGAGATTGTCGCCGGCAGCGATGTGCAAAGCGAAGAAGCGCGCCGCGATTTAGAAAACAAACTGCAATCGCCCGAACAAATCGCGATTGACGTGCGCGGCAATCAGGTCGTTTTGGCGTCGTCCAATTCAGCGCCGATTTCATTTGTCGCCGACGGAACGACGAAAACGGAAAATGCGGGCGGCAAAACAATTCGCGTTCGCGCCGCGCTGCGCGGACAGGAATTGATCGTCTCCAGTATCGGCGGCGACAGCGATTATACTGTTACTTTCGTTTCGACCGACAACGGCAGAACGCTCAAAGTGACGCGCCGCATCACGACCGATTATCTAAACGAAACGGTTTTCGCCGACAGCTTTTACAGCAAATCCGACGCCGTCGCGCGGCTCGGAATCAATGGAAATTCAGCTCCGAATCAAACGACGAGCAATTATCCGGCTGATGACGATGCCGGTTTTTCGAGCAATTCTCCCGATGATCAAGGCGGCGCGGGCAACAGTCAAAACAACCCAAATAATCGTTCCAACAACAATTACCCGACTGTTTCAAACGGGCGAACGGGAACCTACGTTGTGCCGAACGGAACAATTGTCAGCGGCGTTTTGGAAAACGAAATCAGCACGAAAGTTTCGCAAAATAATGACCGCTTTCGCCTGACCGTTCAATCGCCCGACGAATTTCGCGGCGCGACCATCGAAGGTTATCTGTCGGGCATCAATCGCTCCGGTCAAGTTTCCGGTCGCTCGAATATTACATTCAATTTTGAACGAATCATTCTGCGCGGCGGGCAAAGCTACGATTTTAACGGATTTCTGCAATCGGTTACCGACCGCGACGGAAAAAACGTTCGCGTTGATGCTGAAGGAACAGCGAAAGGCGACAATCAAACGAACGAAACCGTCAAACGCGGCGGCATCGGCGCCGGATTAGGCGCAATCATCGGCGCGATTGCGGGCGGCGGAAAAGGCGCGGCAATCGGCGCGATCATCGGCGGTTCGGCGGGCGCGGGTTCGGTTATCGTCCAGGGAAAAGACGATCTCGAACTAAGACAAGGCTCATCAATCACCGTTCAGGCTTCTTCGCCGTTACGTTAATATTCCTTCATATTTGTTGTGCTATGAAAAAGAGTGAACGTTAAAACGTTCACTCTTTTTTGTGTCAAAACTTTTCTTGACACGAAGCGTTTTTAGGAATAATTTCTTTTCTGAAAATCTTCAATTTAGTGGTCACAAATTTCGGTCGTTATGTCTTTACAACCAAGCTAAACAGCCATTCTCGTAATTGTTTTACGTCTTTAGAGATCATAAGGAGAATAAAATGAGCTTCCTTAACCTAAAAAAAATTTGTTTTTCCTCTTTCGTCTTTTGGTTTGCGTTTGTATCTCACACGGTTTTAGCACAAAATTTTGACGAGAAGTTAAAAAATCCGATTGATGTCAAAGTCTCGGAGCAAAACGCCAATCCGCTGTTAGTTACAATTACGAATACAGACAATTCCGATTCGCTTTTTCAAGTGGTAAATTACGCCGTTCAAAATACCGCCGACAAAGCGGTATTGGCTTATACAGTGATTGTCAAAACTAAGTCAAGCGGAAAAATATCCACTATAAATTTTAACGGCAAGTTGTTTCAACCGAACAGTTTCTATAATGAAGATTTCGGCATCGAATGGCGAAATTTACAACCTGCGGATGAAGCTGTATTTTCGATTGATTATGTGCTGTTTGAAGACGGCAGTTCGTGGGGAGCGGATACTGAAAAAGAATCGGAAAGAATCCTCGGCAGTCTCGCCGGGAGAAGAATAGCGTCGGAAAATATGGACGTTCTGCTCGACAATCAAAAAACGGATTCAGCAATAAAAATTATCAAAGGCGAAACGGCAAACGATTCAGCGCAGAATACTGATTCAAAACAATCTGACAGATGGAAGGCGGGTTTTCAGCAAGGTTATAACTCTGTTTTATGGCAGCTCAAATCGGCTTACGAAAAAGGAGGAATGAAAGCTATCGCCGTTAAAATAGAGGAAATAAAAACCAGCATAAAAACTTTGAGAAAATAACTTTCGCAAAAAATTTAGAAAAAAGAACGTCGGCGCTGAACGGCGTTCTTTTTCATTTTCGCCTGAAACAATTAAAATTGGCTCAATGAACAATTTGCCCGAAGAAGTCGAGAATTATCGCGATAGAAAATGGCGGCGCGAAGAAACTTTGAAGATTGAAACGGCGATTCAGCTCGAAGCGCTGGTTGAAGATTTGGGTTTTTGCCTCGCTTTGACCGATTCGCGGACGAATTTGCCGAGCGTTTACATTGCCGTTTGCGGTCGGCGCGACGCGCACTCGCCGAAAAACGTGCAGAAAGATTACGAGATGGATTTGGCGTGGACGCTGAAGGACGAAGTGATGATGCGCGGGCGGGTTTATTACGGAAAATTGGTGAAAGGTCGCGCGATGTTCGTCGCGCCGCGCTTGATTCCGGCTTTCAACGCGGTTTGGGGCGTTCCGAAAAAACTGGAAAAAGAAGTTTTTTCGCCGGAAGCGAATCGTATCTTAAAAGTTTTGCGCAAAGAATGGGAAATGGGCAACGCCGATTTGCGCAAAGACGCGCAGATTGAAAGTCGCGCCGTTTTGACGAAAACGCTTGAGCAACTGCAAAAAGCGATGAAAGTCATTCCGCAGGAAGTGCTTTATCAGCCGACGTTTATGTACATTTGGACTTTAGCGGAAGCGCGTTTTCCGAAACAGCTCGCCAAAAATATGACGCGCGAAGAAGGCTTAAAAGAAATCGCCCGCGCGTTTCTCAAATTCGGCGGAATGACGTATCGCGGCGAACTGGCGAAAGCCGTCGGAATTACGCGCAGAGAAGCCGGATTGATTAATCGCGCGCTCGTCGAAGAAGGCTTTGCCGAACGCGTTTCCGTCGGCGTTTACAAACTTAAGAACTTCGAGGTTTAATAATCGGGTGCATTTTTCCAATCGCGAAAATGTTGATTAAAATTAAACCCGCGACAAATCCGCCGATGTGTGCGGCATACGCGACGCCGCCCGTTCCCGCCGGAGTCAGATAACCGGCGATTATTTGATAAACGATCCAGATGCCGACGGCGACAAACGCCGGAACTTCCGTTAAAAAATAAAAAATCAGCGCGCGAACTCGCCGACGCGGAAATAAAACGAGATAACCGCCGAGCACGCCGGAAATCGCGCCCGACGCGCCGAGCATCGGAATCACCGAGTCCGCGTCCATCACGATTTGCGCGACTGCCGCCGCGATTCCCGTCGCGATGTAAAACGCGGCAAACCGAACGTGTCCGAGCATATTTTCGAGATTATCGCCGAAAACCCACAAAAACAGCATATTGCCGAAAATATGCGCGAAGCTGCCGTGCATAAACATCGAGCTTAAAAAATTAAAATAAACCGGCAGCGGCGTCGGGTAATGCAAAACTCGTCCGACATCGCCGA
>SXVE01000217.1 GCA_005790265.1 Acidobacteriota bacterium
GCTCGCCGAAGCGCACAACGCGCTCGCTTATGCGCTTTTCAATTATGACTGGAATTTCGCCGAATCCGAACGCGAAATCGAGCGCGCCATCGAGCTCAACCCGAACTATTCGACTGCTTATCACTGGCTCGGCAACGCCAATTTGCTCGCGGTCGGCAAATACGAAGAAGCGATTGATTCGCTCAAAAAAGCTCGTGAACTCGATCCGCTGTCGCTGATTATCAACGCCGATTTAGCGACCGGCTATCTTTACGCGCGCCAGTTTGACCGCGCCGTCGAACAGTTTCAGAAAACCATCGAGATGGACGAAAATTTTTTCTACGCGCACGCTTATCTCGGCAGAACATTGCTGATGAAAGGCGATTACGCGGCGGCGCTTGCGGAATTGAAAAAAGCGCAGTCGCTCAGCAACGATCCGCTGGTGATGATGTTGTCGGCGCGAACTTACGCGAAAATGGGCAGGCGCGACAAGGCTTTGGAAATGCTCGCCGAATTAGAAGAAACCGCGCGCCAAAAATACGTTTCGGCATATTATTTCGCACTCGTCTATGCCGGACTCGGCGAAAAAGACCGCGCCTTTGAATGGCTCGAAAAAGCTTTGCAGGATCGCGAAGGACCGATGACGGTAATTAAAGTTGACGCGCTGCTCGACGATTTGCGCTCCGACGCCCGATTTCCTCCGTTCTTGCGGCACGTCGGTTTGGACAATTGAAAACCAAAAATAAATCAAAAAAGGAAGCGCGAAATATTTCTAATATTTCGCGCTTCCTTTTTTGTAAATTTTACCCGGATTTTTAGAAAAATCTGATCGTGTAGCCGAAGCGCACGCCGCGCCCGACTTCCGGCATTAAATCCTTAACGAACGACAAATGATTGCGGTAAAGTTTATTGGTTAAATTGTAAGCGTTAAACGTAAAAATGTGCGCGAAATGATCGCGTCCGATGACGTAGGAACCGGCGACGTTGACGATTCCGTAACCGGCGGTCGGCGTTTCGAGCGGGAAAACTTTTTCCTGTCGCGCGGCGAAAACCGCTTCCGGTCGCACGCTCAAGCCTTCGTAGCGAAAATCGAGTCCGACGCGCGCCCGCGCGGGCGGAATTCGCGGCAAATCGAGATTTTCATTAATCAATTGCGCGCGCACCGCATCGAGACTGATAAATCCGCCGAGGTATTTATTAAACGTCGCTTCGGCGGACAGTTCCGCGCCGAAATAACTCGCGTCCGATTGCTCGTAACGCGCAACGGGCAAGCCGTCTTCGCGGTCAATTAGATTGTCGGCGTTTTCGTCCTGGTAAGCGAAATAAACGAAATTGTTGATGCGGTAATAATAAACGTCGCCCGTGATGCGGAATCTGTCCGATTGATGACGCAGCGAAAAATCAATTCCGTTAGCGCGCTCGTTGGTCAAGTCCTGATTGCCGAGCTCAAAAGTGACGTTGCCGATGTGCGGACCGTTGTTGTAAAGCTCTTCGAGCGCCGGAGCGCGAAACGAATTCGAGTAATTGGCGATTAGCGCGCCGCCTTCCCACAAGCCGACGTTGACGCCGAACGCGCCGGAAAATCCGGTGAACGAACGCTCGCGCAGTTCCGGATTTTCCGGTCGGTAGCGGTTATGCTCGACGCGTCCGCCGAACTGAAATTTTACGCGGTCGAAATTGAGTTCTTCAAGACCGAAAACCGAAAACGAGTTTTGTTTGATTTTTCCTTCGATCAGTTGTTCCGCGCCGTTAACTTCGTATTCCCGATTAAAGCCTTCAAAACCGAATCGTCCGGTCAGACTACGATATTTCGCCTGCTCGAACAGCGAGCGATAGGAAAAAGTCTTGTTGTCGAAAATCGTGCCGACTTCATCAATTCCTTCGTCGAGCGCGGTTTCGATTTCTTTGTGACGATAGTCGGTGTAGTCGAGATTGTAATTGACGCCGCTCAAAAACGGGTTGTTCAAGTCGCGAAAACCGCCGTTGATGCGAAAGTTATGACGCCGCTGGCGCAAATCAATTTCTTCATCGGTTGCGGGCAGAAAATTGTAAATTTCGCCGGGCGAAACTTCGCCGCTCTCAAAAAGCGGCGCGAACGGAACGCCATAGCGCCGCACGTCGAAATTGTAATTTCCGCTTAAAAACGCTTTGTCGCCGTAATAGCCGCCGCCGAATCCGCCGGTATTCGAGCGTGACGCCGAGTTTTGAATTTTGCCGAGCGGCGTTGCGTAATCGCCGGTGCGCTGCGCGCTCAGATTACCGCGAAATAAAAATTTATCGAAACCATATTCCAGTTTTCCGGCAAGTCCGCCTTGCCGGTCAGCCGTGCCGCCGACGGCGGTAAACGAACCGCGAAAACCTTCGTGCGCCTGATTTTCATCGTTGCCGATCACGTTAACGACGCCGCCGAGCGCGTTTGAACCGTAAAGCAGCGTTCCCGGACCTTTGACGACTTCGATGCGTTCCGCGCCGAGCGGATCAATCGGTTCGCCGTGATCGCCCGACTGCGAACCGACCGAACCGCCGCGCACGCCGTCCTGCAAAACCAGCACGCGGTCGCCGTCGAAACCGCGAATGACGGGACGCGAAGAACCGACGCCGAACGAGCGTTTCGCAACGCCGGTTTCCGTTTCCAAAACTTCGCCGAGCGACGTTGCCGCGCGTTCCGTAATGCGCGCCTGACTGACCGAGTTGACCGTCTGAAACGAATCGAAAACCGACTGCTCCGTGCCCGAAGCCGTGACCGTTACTTCCTCTTTCAGCGAAGCGATTTGCAGCGTGAAATCAGCGACGGCGGCGGAATTTGCCGCGTTGACGACGACGATTTTGCTTTCGTCGGAAAAGCCTTCAACGTGAACGAGAATTGTGTAACGACCGAACGGCACGTTTTCAAACGCGAAATTGCCGTCGTCGTCGGTCGAAACCGTTTGCCGCAGCTGCGTAATCTGCACCGAAGCGTCGTGCAGATTTGAATTGTCGCCGTAACTCACTTTCCCCGAAATTCTGCCGGTTTGCGCGACGGCGGCGACCGCAAAAATAAATAATAATGCCGTTAAATTAAAGAAACCCGTTACTTTTTTCATAAATATCTGAAGCGTTGAATGTAATGCGACAGATTATCAATGACGGACGAACAGGCGTGAGAGTTTTTTAACGAACGGTCGAGACGAGCGAATTAACGGCGGGAATTGAATGGGAAATGGAAAATTGATAATGGAAAATTGATAATGGAAAATAGTGGAAATTAAGAAGCTCTACTATTTCCGGTTTTCAATTTCCTTAAATTTTCCATTTCCCATTATTCTCACAGTTTCAAAAGTTTCAGTCGGAGAATTTTCGATTGCTGGCGGCTCGAAGCGATTTCCTGACCGTTTTTGAGCGTGATTAAGTAAGTTCCGCCCGGCATCGGCGCGACGCGGGCGATCATTTCCGCGTTGACGAGCGCGCCGCGCGAAAGGCGGACGAACTGTTTTTCATCCAGCCGCGATTCCAAATCTTTCAAACGGTAATTGACCGCGTAATTTTGATTTTTGTCGGTCGTAATGTGCAGCAGTTCACCGTCGGCGATGACGGACGCGATTTCCGCGACCGGAATCAGATAAATTTCGTCGCGTTTTTTAACCGGAATTCGTTCGAGCGGCTCGCCGCGCGACGCATCGTAAATTTCGGTCGCGTTGTGCAGATTTTCCGTTTCGGTTTCGCGCCAATCCGTTTGTTCGAGCCGCTCGCCCGCTCGCTGTAAAGTTTCGCCGAGCCTGGTTTTTTCGACGGGTTTTAATAAATAATCAACCGCGTTGACCTCGAACGCCTGCACCGCAAATTCGTCGTAAGCCGTCACGAAAGCGACGAGCGGCGTTTCGTTTTTGCGCAGCAATTTGACCGCTTCGAGACCGGAAATTTCCGGCATCTGCAAATCGAGCAGCGCCAAATCCGGTTTGGTTTGCTTGATAATCTCTACAGCTTCCGCGCCGTTTTCCGCTTCGCCGACAATCTCGACCGTTTCAAATTGGCGCAAAACCGCTTTCAAAAATTCGCGCGCCGGTCGTTCGTCGTCGGCAATGATTACTCGCAGTTTGTTCATAGGATTTGGAATTTGAGATTGAAAAAGTTAAACCTTAAATTTTGAATTTCAAATCTTAAACTCTAACCGTTTCCGCTTTAACCGGCATTTCGATTTCGGCGCGCGTTCCCTTGCCGGCATCGGTTTCGATTTTCAAACTCGCTTTTTTGCCGTAATACGATTGCAGGCGTTCGCGGATGTTTTTCAGCCCGACGCCGTTGGAATAAGCTGATTTTTCAGACGGTTTCCCCGCGCCCGTATCAAACACGCTCATTTTCA
>SXVE01000218.1 GCA_005790265.1 Acidobacteriota bacterium
ATTATGAAATAATGTGAAATGAGAATCAACCTAAAATACCGCAAAGTCTCGGTTTTTGTTGAGCTTAGATGGATTCTGAAAACTATTGATAGATGAGCACTTTCCACTCCTAAGCGGTAGGTCGTGCGTTCAAATCGCGCCGGGAGCATTTTTATTTTCGCGGGTGGCGAAATTTTTTTGGAAAGCTAAATTAAATAGAACTTTGTATTAAGTAACGGAAGCAAAAAGGTGGTCAAGCGCAGTGGTGAGCAAAACGGCAAAATCCACGGGCGTGAGCTGAAAAATTTTCAGCGATCTTTAGGTTTTCTCTCGCCAAGTCTGAAGCCGCGTTGTGATTAAACAGCGCGGCTTTTTTTTCCCGGGAAAAATGTGGTGAGGCGAAGCGGAAAAATAAAATAATCGCCGATTAGAAATGGCGGCGCGGCTTTTTGATCGGTTTTTATATCGTTCGACGGTTATCTTTACAACTCTTACTCGTGGTAAAACTTTTGCTTTTGTGGCAAATTGTTAAGAATATGCAGAAAGTTTTAACGTCCGCAGAAATGCGCGAAATTGATCTTCAAACGACTGAAAAATACGGCATTCCGTCAATTCTTTTGATGGAAAACGCGGCGCACGCGGCGGCGCGCATCATTCTGGAAAAAGTCGGCGGCTCGGTCGTTGATAAAACGGTTTTGATTTTGTGCGGCAAAGGCAACAACGGCGGCGACGGCGCGGCGCTCGCGCGCGTTTTGTGGACTCTCGGCGCAGATGTCGAAGTTTGTTTGATCGGAAAAGTCGAAGACACGACCGGCGACGCGCGCACGAATTTTGAGATTCTGCGCCGCATCAGCGATCAGGAATGTTTTGAGCTGACGCAGGCTGACATTGTGCTCGAAGAAATCGAAACGCTCGAAGAATGGCTCGAATACGACAGTTTGAATTTTCGCAGCGAAGACCCGGAAATTATCGTTGACGCGCTTTTCGGAACGGGTTTAACGCGTCCGCTCGAAGATCTGCACGCACAAGTCGCCGCGTTTATGTTCGCCTACAGCATGGAGAACATCGAACAGGAAACGCTGATCGTTGCACTCGATATTCCGTCCGGTTTGAATCCGGACGAAGCCGGAAAATGCTGCGTGACGCCGTGCGCCGATTTAACGATTAGTTTTACCGCGCCGAAAATCGCCAACATTTTGCCGCCCGCGTGCAATTATAACGGCGAACTGTTCATCGCCAATATCGGTTCGCCGTGCGAATTGCTGAATCGAACTCCGTCAAAAACTTTTCTTGCGGAAAAAACGGACGCGGGCGATTGGCTGCTGAAAACGAAATATAAATCGAATTCTTACAAAAACAAACGCGGTCACGCGCTGATCGTCGGCGGTGCGAAAAACTACGCGGGCGCGGCGATTCTCGCGGGAAATGCGGCGATTATTTCCGGCGTCGGACTGGCGACGGTTGCCGCGCCCGAATCGGCGCACAACGCGATTGCTTCGCGAATGCTGCCGGAAGTGATGACGAGAAGCGCGGCGGAAACGGAAAACGGCGCGATTTCGCACGAAGCCGTCGGCGAGATTCTGGAATTTATCGAAGGAAAAATTGACGCCGTTGCCGTCGGCAGCGGACTTTCATCGAGCGAAGAAAGCACGCGGCGATTCGTTCGTGAATTCGTCGAACAAAGAAAAACTCCGCTGGTTATTGACGCTGACGGGCTGAATGCGCTCGCGCCGTTTGAATTGAACGGTTCTGACCGACTGCCGCTGATTTTAACTCCGCACGAAGGCGAGTTTTTGAAACTTTTGGGCGCGAGCGATAAAGAGGCGCTCAAAGATCGGGTGAAAGCGGCGCGCGATTTCGCGGAAAAACACTGCGTGATTCTGGTCTTAAAAGGCGAGCGGACATTGATCGCCGCGCCGGACGGTCGCGTCGTGATTAATCCGACGGGAAATTCCGGTTTGGGCAAAGCCGGCAACGGCGACACTTTGGCGGGAATTATCACCGGATTTCTGGCGCAGGCGGCGCAGTTGAAAATTGATGTTTTTGAAACGGTTGTTGCGGCGGTTTATCTCGCGGGAACGGCGGGCGACATCGCGGCGGAAAATCTCGGCAAACGCTCGATGCTCGCCTCAGACGTGCGCGAATGTCTGCGCGAAGCGTTTGAAAAAATTTCCAATTAACGGCGAACGAAACGATCAATGGCGGCTGAAATCTTTGAAACTAAATCGTTTGTGTGCGCCACGCCCGAAGACACTTTCGACGTCGGCGAAAAAGTCGGCGAATCGCTGCGCGGCGGCGAAATGATTTTGCTTTCGGGCGGTTTGGGCGCAGGCAAAACTTTGTTGACGAAAGGAATTTTATACGCGCTCGAATACGACGTTGACGAAGTTACGTCGCCGTCTTTTTCGCTGGTTAATCTTTACAAAACCGAAAAATTCGATGTTTTTCACATTGATTTGTGGCGTTTGGACGAAAAAATCAACGCCGCTTTTGCCGTCGGTTTGCCTGAAATTCTCGAAGATGAAACCGCCGTCACGATTATCGAATGGGCGGAAAGACTGCAGAACTTTTCGTTTCCCGAAAACGTTTTCAAAATAAATATCGAAGGCGACGGCGACGACCGGCGCGCAATTAAAATCGAGCGTTTGAAAACGAGAACGGAGACGGAAATCGGATGAATCGAAAAAACAGAACAATCGTTGCGGGTGCCGGATTCTTTATCGTTTTCACCGCAATCATCGGCGTTTCAAACGTGATTTTCGGTAATTCTTCGTATTGGAAAATCAAAAACTCAATGCTCGCTGCGGCGAATGACGGCGATTCTCAAAAACTATCCGCGATGGAAAATCTGCAAATCGTCGTGCACAAAAAAGCGCGAAAACTCGAACTTTTCGACGGCGAAAAATTAATCAAAACGTATAAAATCGCGCTCGGTTTCGCGCCAATCGGCGACAAAGAGCGCGAAGGCGACGGGAAAACGCCGGAAGGCGAATTTTATATTTACACGAAAAACGCGAAAAGCCGGTTTTATTTGTCGCTCGGCGTCAGTTATCCGAATGCGGAAGACGCCGAACGCGGACTGAAAAAACAACTGATTTCAAAAGCCGAGCACGACCGCGTCATCGAAGCGAACGCCGCCAAAAAAATGCCGCCGCAAAAAACAAAGCTCGGCGGCGAGATTTACATTCACGGCAACGGCGTTTCATCCGATTGGACGTGGGGCTGCGTCGCTCTTGCGGACGCCGATATGAAAGAGATTTTCGACGCGATTCCCGTCGGCGCAAAAGTGAGGATTCTGCCGTAAACGCGCTGATTTGCTCGAATTAGTTTGTCGAGTTTTTGAAATATACCGGAATTTAAGAATAAAAAGAGCGTATTATTCGTTAACGCTCTTTCTTGAAGTTGACCGCCGGCGCGATCATTATAAAAGCGCGTTGCTCATATCGGTTTTTCCGTTGACTTTATACTCAATTTTACTTTTCGACAGCTGCGCGGCGACTTCAAATTGCTTATTCAGCCAGGCGGCAAAAGGCGCGTAATGACGTTCGCGGACAGTTTCTCCTTTGTGCATAATACTGTCCGTATCGCCGGTGTGATTAAGATTTGTTTTCGCTTCCGGATACTCATCTCTTAATCCGAGCATGTGTCCGAATTCGTGAACGGCGTCGCGCTGCTTCATCGAAGCGCCTTTGGTTTCGGGACGCAGATCGTTGCTGTCGAGCGTCGTGTTGCCGTCCGAATAATGACACGTGCTGACTTGCCAGTCGGCAGTCGAAGGAACTTTCGTGACGCTCAATTCAAAATCATCGTCGGTGTGCCAGCCGTCAATAAAATACGGAAGATTGAACACGACGCCGACATCGCGGCAATTCTGAGCCGGAATCGTGCTGGTCGTCGTAATCCGAAATTTTTCGTTCCAAACGGCGATCACTCCGTCAACGAATGAGTGCGCGTAGCTTTCTTTTTCGCCCTGCGTCCACGAGCCGCCGCTTCCGTTTTTAAATTGAAATTGGAGAACCATTTTAACGACTAAAACCGACCGGTTCGGGTTTCCCATTTCCGGATAAAGCGTTAAATAATAAGACTGTCCGTTAAAGAAAGAACCGAGCGGCGGACGAATATTTTGTCCTTTTTTAAGCGGTTCCGCCGAATTGTAAAGCAGTGCCATATTAATTAATCTCCTTTAATAGCGTTAATTTTTAATACGGATGAGACGTTTACCGAGATAAAAATTGCGTTTTGCCGAAATAAAAAAAAGAGCATAAAAATTTATGCTCTCAAGCGGCGGAAATTAAAATTAAAAGTTTCGGCTGAAAACCTGTTTGCGCGGGCAACATTGCACTAAACCGGCGCTGATTTTACGGAGTTGAATTCTTTTCTTTTTCCATGACGACCATGTGTTCGCCGCGGCTCACCATTCCGACGATGACAAATCCCGCCGTTTGCGCTTCGGTTACTTCTTTTTGCAGAGTCGAAGTTCTGGATGTGGCAAGCAGTTTGTATTCGTATTGTTTAGAAACTTGCGGCGGTCGCTCCATAATCATCACAATTTCAACGCTGCCGAGCAGCTGCGCTTTAGCGATCATCGTGCTCGGAATAAGGCGAAAACCGCCTTCGGCTGCTTCATTTAGTTCTTTCTGCATTGTGCCAGTTCGCGTTGTGGCGAGCAGTTTATACTTAAACGGAGCTTCGACGGTTCCTTCGCGCGATAAAAATACAGCCATTTCCGAACCGGAAGTCGGAGATCCGACTAATATTCGATAACCCTGCGCTGATACTTCATCCATTTCTTTTTGCATCGTCGAAGTTTTGGTCGTCGCCAGAAGTTTATATTTCTGATCGGCAGGCTCTTTCGATGTTTGAGCGAAAACGTTGCTGCTGCAACAAAAAATTAGTGATGCGAGTAAAAATACAAATTTGTTTTTCATTATGGTTCCTTCCTGAAAATTTAAAAGCGGATTATTAGCTAAAATCGGCGGCATCGCAATCGGCGCTCGTCAGCAAATGCATTTTTCGTTTGCGCGCCGATTCACCGGCTCGCAGGAAGCGAGCGAATGAATATTAACACATTTTATCGTTCAAATATCGTGCCGTTTGAAAACTTAGAGATGTTGAGTTTTCAAGATAAAAATTTTCAAACCGCGATTCGATATTTGCCGTGCGAAGACGAAGTTTAATATTCCGAACGCCGCTCTTTTTTATCTTTTCCAGCACCCGGAAAAATTTGTGGCACGACTTGTGCAAAAGGGAACAGTGGCAAGCTTGCTGAAGTTTAACAAGACCTACCGCCGACTCTTCCAAGAATGCAGTATGCTATTGCGTTTGACCACCTTCCGAGCGTTCCTTCAGTTGTCTAATCTAATTAACAAGCGCAGTCGTTTCCAGACTGGGCTTGCCCGCATTTTAAACCCAATAAAATAAATCGTTTACAGCTCATCAAACGAGTATAAATCAGCCCGCTTGCACAGAGCGGCAAAATGACAAATTATGTCATTTTGGAATGACATAATTTGTTGATTCGGTCTGAATGACAAATCAGCTTGACGAGTTTTCATCAATTTGATTGAATTGCTCAAAATTATTATTTCAACGTTCATAACCGGAATGAACAGATAATAAATCTTTAAAAATTATTTGCGAAAGTTGTGGAATCATTCATTTAATAATTCTTTCTAATTACTAAATAAAGAAACGCTCGGATAGGTTGGTCAGAAGCGCCGGAAAAAGCCGTATGTCTAGACACACGGCTTTTTCCGCTATAAAATCAATGATTACTTTCAAAATTACAAAGTGAGAAATTAAGATGACACAACCAAAAAAGAAATTGAGCAAAAGCGCGAAAGCGGCATTGAAGATTTTAGAAGATTCAAAATTATTGAAAGATTCAAAAGCCGCCGTCGAATCCAAAATTCATCTGAACCATCAACCCGGAAACAATTTGCCCAAAACAAATACGGCAAACAAAATGCGCCCGGACAAAAAGCGCGGATAAACAACAGCTTGCCGAGTGTAAAACGGTTTGGATTCGTGTCCAAATCGTTTTTTTATTGCATTCACAATCAAACGGTTATTTCTAAATCGAAAACAGGCAAGCGAGATGCGCCTTGCAATACAATCGGCGGTATTCGATAATGTATTCATCAAATGCTGATACGGAAAGTGATGCGGAAAATTTTCGATTAAGATCTCGAGCATCACGCAGTAATAATTCAGTAAAATATAGGAAGTAAAAATAGTTATGCCATATCCAGAAATTATGATTCACGGAATGCGCCAGGAACTCGCGCAGCTCGGAATCGAAGAAACAAAACAGCCGGAACAAGTCAAAGAAGTGGTAGAAAATACCGACGGAACCGTGATGGTGATTGTCAATTCCGTGTGCGGATGCGCGGCGGGCGGCGTTCGTCCGGGCATTGCGATGGCGCTGCAAAATGCGGAAGCTAAACCGGATAAAGCGATTACGGTTTTCGCCGGTGCGGACATTGACGCGACTGATGTCGCGCGCAATTATTTTACCGGTTATGCGCCGTCGTCGCCGGCAATCGGGATTTTGAAAAACGGCGAACTCGTGCAAATGTTTGAACGCCGTGATCTCGAAGGTCGTCATCCGATGATGATCGCGCAGGCGCTGATTGACGCTTTCAATTCGCACTGCTCGAAAACCGATGCGGCGAACAACTAAATCAAGCCAGTTAAAATAGGTCAGAAGCTGTCGAACAAAAAAACGCGATTGAAAGTTAAATTTTTCGCGTGTTTAAGATTCGCCAGCTTCTGACCTTTTCTCTATTTTTTTTTGTTCTCAAGCAAATTTTCAATTTTCCGCTCGCGCTAAATTGCAATTCGCCGAAATCGCGCGGCGTATTGTTGCTGACGTTTCTAATCTCGTAAAAATCTGTTGCGTTATTTCCGCAATAATCGTTAGAATAAAAGTGTTAAGCGATTTTTGACGAAAACCAGACAGCCGATTTTGCCGAAAAATCAATGCCAGATTATCAACGACAACACATCCGATTTTCGCTGGATATTCCCGCCGTCCGCTACAATAAATTTGGAGAAAAGCAGGACACGATACTGCACCAAATCAGCATCGGCGGCTGTCTCGCGGAATGGGACGAAAATGTTTATGTCGGCGATGAATTTCGGCTCGAAATTCGTTTGCCGAACAAAAATTGGTTGCCGCTCAAATGCAAGGCTTTGTATCGTTTTGAAAATAACGGAATCGGCATTAAATTTACTGACGTAACGCGGTTTGAACAGGAATTGATCGCGCGCATTATTTCAAATCGCCTCGCCAATGAGGGTTTGCCGATGACGGTTGATCCGTTTGCCCAGCCGCAGCGGTTTGCCGAAAGCAAAATTCCCCGCATCACCGATCAGCGCCGCGAGCAAGACGAAATTCTGCAAAGAATTATGTCGAGCGAAGCGAATTAAAAAAAGTCGCTGACGTTCTCTGTAATCGCCGCATTCGCCGCTGTTTAACTCGCAATCATTCAAATTTTCGCTTCCGCCGAATCGTTTGATTTTCCCCGCATAATTTCAATAAACGAAGTTGTTTGCAGTTCTGCGCGGCTCAAACCGGTTTTCTCCAATACTTCGGTTTCGGTCAGCGCGCCCGAATTTAAGCCGCGCAAAAAGAAATTTAAAAGTCCCTGCGCCGAAGCCGCATCGTCGAATATGTTGCCGGTCGTCATCGCCTGCGTCGCTTTACCGATAAATCCTTTTAATCTTTCGGCTTGCGCGTCGCTCGATTCGAGAAAAAACGCGTAAACGGCAGCGTAGCGCGCGACGAGCTGCGCCGGATGCAAATCCCAGCTCTGATAAAATCCGTTGATTAACGAGTTGGTAACATTGTTGAAATGTCTGCGCCACGCTGAATGAACTGCGCGGCGATTTTCGTTTTGCTGCTGTTCGCTCAAATGTTCGCTTTTGTGCAGCTGAATCGGCATTTCGGTCGTCACTGAATCGGAAAGTCTGATTCCAATCGGCGCGAGCGCGATCTGCATCATTTGCCGGGCGAAAACGGCGGATTCGTGGCGCAGATGTTGATGAATTCCCGAAATTCCGAAGCTCGCCGTGTAATCGTAAGCGCCGAAATGCGCCGAATTGACGCGCCCGTTTCCGGCTTCGATCAAACCGCGCAAGGCGATTTCGCCTTTTTCGCCGACGATTGCCTGCGGCGTTTCGATCATCGCTTCGATTTTGATTTGACCGTCGGCGAGCGCGTTTTGCCTCTCAAAAATCGTCAGCAATTTCGCTAATGCCGCAACTTCTGCGCGCCGAGTGATTTTCGGCAGCGTCACGACAAAATTTTCCGGCAATTTTCCGCTGGTTTCGCTCAGTAAATTGGTGAGAAACAAATCGAGCGTGCGCAGCGCGCGATTTCTCGTTTCGTTTTGCAGCGATTTTATGCGAAAACCGCAAAACGGCGTGATTGATTTTTCGCGAAAAGCGCGCGCCAATTCCGCCGACGCGGAAACGGCGTGCGCGTCTTCTTCGGCATCGGCGCGAAAACCGTAACCGTCTTCAAAATCAATGCGAAAATCCTCAACCGGTTCGCCGCGCAGCTTTTCGGAAACGCGTTCGTAAACCGTGTGCGCAAGCCGCGCGGCGAAATTTTCCGCTTTGATTTGTTGCGGGTTTTCGATTAATTGAAATTCGAGATTTTGAATTTCTTCCTCGAAATGCGGCAGCGTGTCGGCTCCGTTTAGCCACATCGCGCGCGCTAATTCGGCGTAATTCGGCGCATAAAGTTCGAGCGAGTTGGCGGCGATTTTGCCGAGTTTGTGCGGCGTTTCGGCTTTGAAAAGATGCGCGCCGCCGTAAACGACGTGAACCGGACTGCGAATTTCCGCCGCCGGTCGGTGCGGTGTTTCGGCGGCGCTCAAATCCGAATGCGCCTGCGCCAGATCATTTGCCGAAAAACTTGTTTTCATTGTGATTGCTCCGCTTTACTTTATTAGAAATTTCGCGCTGAAAAAATCGAAAAATTGGAATTTATTTGAACACAGAGATCAAATAAATAAAAAATATCAAAAATTTTATCGCCGGTGGAGATGATGTTTTTATATTTTTTCGATTTCCGCGTTTTTCTGTTTTTTATTTTTATGGATGGCTTTTTTGTACCAGTTGATAATCGGCTGCGTTGAAATGCCGTGAATCAAAATGCTGAGGGCGATCACGGAAAATGTAATCCCGACCGCATCTTTCGCGTTTTCTTCAAAGCCGTGAGTCAGCGCGTAACTCAAATAATACAAACTTCCGATGCCGCGAATGCCGAACCAGCCCATCAACAAACGCTGTTTCGTGCCGGTCGGAGTTTTCAGCAGAAAAATCTGCGCGGCGAGCGGACGAATCACGAAAAAAAGCGCAGCCGCCAACGGAATCGCCCGCCAATCCCAATAAACCGCGACGCAGATGCCGACCAATATGACGAGCATCACTTCGAGCAGTCGCTCGGCAGTTTCGCCAAACGAAATAATTTCCGAAACGACGATGCCGGCGGCTTTGACCGGATGCTTCAAATCTTTTTCATCTATTCCGTCGCCGACTAAATCCTCCGCCGGCGGATGCGCGTTCGAACTGTTTTCGTCAGATTTTTTGTCGTCAGTTTCCGATAAAGGATTTTCTTTGACGGTTTTTACTTCGGCGCTGCGAAAACCGAGACCGGCGGCGAACACTGCCAGAAAACCCCACGCGCCGACGGTTTCCGCGCCGACATAAGAAAGCGCAATCAGCGCGAGCGCCAGAAAATCATTCGGACTTTCATTATCCTGATGCCGATTGCGTATCCAGATGGCGAGATGTCCGATGCCTTTGCCGAGAAAAAATCCGAACAGAAGTCCGGCAGGAATCGCCCACACAATGCGATGAAGCGCCCAACCGCCGATCCAATCGCCGAAATCGCCGTTGTTCATCCACAGCAGCGCGAAAATGACAAACGGAAATGCCGCGCCGTCATTAAATCCGGCTTCGCCCGACAAACCGTAACTCATTCGATCTTCGTCCGCCGCATCCGAAACCGAAACTTCGCTCGCTAAAACCGGATCGGTCGGCGCGAGCACCGCTCCGAGCAAAAAAGAAAACGCCCAATCGAAATTAAACGCGAAATGCAGAAACGCGGCGACGCCGATGATCGAAACGAGCATCACCGGCGCAGCGAGCCGAAAAGCCGCCGTCCACGCCGGATTCGTCAGCGGCAAACGCAGTTTCAGCCCGCCGATAAACAGCGAAACGATGACCGCGATTTCCGTTAAATGCTCGAATTTAACTTTTGATTCGATGAAATCAACATTGATTAAATTGAAAACGAGCGGGCTGACCGCCAAACCGAGAAAGAGGTAGATCGCCGACGTCGTGATCGGCATCCGGCGAATATAAGCCGACGACAAAGCCATAAAAAGCAGCACTGCGCCGATAAGTGCCGTCCAGCCGAGAAAATCCATTTTCTTATGATACTAAATTTCGCGCGTCGTAGTTTGTCAAACCCTGATTAACTTGCTGTTCTACCAACCCCAAGTTCCCGTGCCGCCCTTAAACGGTCCGACAATTTCCGCCGTAATCCAACCGCCGTAAAAATCGCCGTCCTGCGCTTGCACGAGTTCGTCATTAACGTAACAAGCATCCATTTTCGACGGATAAAACGCGACGTAGTTTTTGATTTTCGCAAACTCGCGCGTCGGATCCGGATAAAACCAACCGGCGTTTTCCGCGATTTTCTCACCGACCCGCAAATCATAGTAACCGGCGCGACCCTTCCATTCGCAGAAACTCGAACCGTCATTTCGCGTCAAAAATTCCATCCGTACATCTTCCGGCGGAAAGTAATAAACCGGCGGATGCGACGTTTCCAAAACGCGAAACGCGCGCGTTGTTTCCGCGATAATTTCGCCGCCGAAAACGATTTTAAGATGTTTATTTGCTGCTTCAAGTCGCGGCGGTCGCGGATAATCCCAAACAGACTCTTGTCCGGCTTTTGGTTCGATTCTTTTCATTTCAAAATCATAGTAATTGAAAGCGGAAAATGCTACTCTTACGGAAAATATGAGCAAATTTGACAAATTGAAGCAGAAGGTTTTAGAAGGAAAATCAGATGCCAATACCAATTTTGAAGATTTGCGGATGGAATTTTTGACGCGAAATGACGGTTCGAGTTTCTGCGAATGGAAGGGTCGCGCCGGTTACTATGATTTGCGGGTCGGTGAGAAAATCGCGGAA
>SXVE01000021.1 GCA_005790265.1 Acidobacteriota bacterium
GCGGCGATTACTTTCGGCAGTGTGACGGCAGCGGGCAACACCGTCGTTACGGCAGTATCGGCTAATCAATTACAGCCGCTGCCGTCCGGCTATACTTTGCCTGCCGGAACGCCGATTTATGAGGTAACGACGTCGGCGGTTGTTTCGGGCGGCATCACTGTCACTTTGCGCGTGCCGAACGTGGCGGATGCAACCGCTTGCAGCCGTTTGCGCATTATGCATTTCACGAACAACGCGTGGAGCGCCTCAAACAACGCCGTGCCGAGTTATGATTCGGCGACCGGCATCTGCACCGTGTCGCAAACGGTCACCAATCTGTCATCGCTCGCCGAATTTCTGCAAGCAAGCGGAACTTCGTCGGTGTTCGCCGTCGCGCAGATTAACGTGAGCAATTTCAATGTCGGCGGTCAGGTCGTTTACGGCAATACGCCGACGGGTCAGGCGGCGAAATCAGTTTCCGGCGTTAATTTGAATGCCGGAGCATCAACAGCACCCGCGACGACTGCCGGAAACGGAACTTATCAACTGACGGGTTTATCGAGCGCGGGCAGCCACACGGTGACGCCTTCCAAGAGCGGCGATGTCAACGGAATCAATTCAACGGACGCCGTGCGCATTCAGCAGTATCTGGTCGGCAGTGTCGCTTTTTCTCCGAATCAGCTTGCCGCCGCCGACACGTCCAATAACGGTGCGGTTGGTTCGACCGACGCGGTGCGCATTCAGCAATACCTGGTGCAGGCGCAGACGAATCATATCGTGGGACAATGGAAGTTTACGCCGTCGTCAAAAAATTATTCGTCGCTGAGCGCCAATCTCACGGCGGAAAATTACGCGGCGATTCTGATGGGCGAAGTTACCGGAAATTGGACACCGCCTTCATCCGGTGCGGATGCACTTTTCGCCGGCGATGAGGAATCGGCGAAATTAATCGCGCCCGGCGAAAACAATCAGCCCGCGCAGCCGAAAAACAACCTGGATGAAAAAACGGCGGAACCCGGTGTGGCGGTGCCTGCCGCAGTAACGGTCACTTTGCCGAGCAATGCGGCGGCGGGCGGCGGAACAACCGTTACCATTCCGGTCAACGTTTCGCAATTGCCTGCGCTGACGGATTCTAATCGCGTTGAAACCTATAACTTCAATGTGCGGTTTGATCCGAATATTTTGTCGAACCCGACCGCCTCAGCGACCGGAACGATCAGCGGCGAGCCAAATTCAAGTCTGATATTCAATTCGCCGCAGCCGGGAGTTTTCAGCGTCTCGTACACTAATACGACCGGCATCACCGGACAGGGAGCGTTGCTTAACCTGCAATTTACTGTGGTCGGTGCGGCTAATCAGAAGACGGATCTAACGTTTGTCGGGACGAACACATCGCCCGCGCCGTTCGAGCTGAATGAAGGCGATCCGGCGGTCACGACCAGCACCGGACAATTCACCGTCACAGGACCGACGGCGGCGAATGTTTCGATTGGCGGGCGCGTGTTGACCGAAAGCGGACGCGGCGTGCGGAATGTTGTGCTGACGCTGACTGATGCGAGCGGCAATGTGCGAACGGCGACGAGTTCGGCGTTCGGTTATTACCGTTTTGAAAATGTCGCGGCGGGCGAAAATTACATTATTACGGCGACGGCGAAACGCTTTTCGTTCAGTCAGCCGACGCGGGTCGTCAGTGCCGGTTCCGATCTTGGCGAAGTCAATTTTATCGCTTATTGATTTTCGCACGCGCGAAGTCGGCAGCAAATGAGAAACGCCGTTTGAGACCGGACGGTAAACGGCGTTCTCTCGCTGCCGGTTAAATTTCCAAAATCTATTTGCCGAAAATGTATAAAAAATTATGCTGAGAGAATTTAATTTCAAAAAGATATGTCGAAAATATTTGCGTTTCGGCGCGTTGGCAGCGGTTTTATTCGGCGTTCTCGCCGTGTCCGTTAGCGCCGAGCCGGATGAAGAATTTGAATCGGCGGTTCCTGTTTTGATCAGCGAAGCGGATTCGACCAAGGCTTTGGCAGTCAACCTCGACGACTGGAAAGGTTCGCTGCCGCCGAAAACCGTCGATTCGTTTGCGCCGGAAACGCGCGTCGTCGTGTTCATCACGAACATCAGTTTGCCGCCGGACGAAGGCGCGAACGCGTTTCGCGCGTACGCCGAAGACAAAAACGGCAGGAAATACCGCTTGAAAGTTGAAAATATTCGGCAGCTGCGGCGGCAAAGCTGGATTTACGGTTTGACCGTGCGGCTCGATGACGCAAGCGGCTATCGAGGTCAACTGCCCGCGGACGGCGAAATTTTGCTTCGCGTTTCCTGGCGCGGCAATGAAAGCAATCGCGTGCGGCTCGGTCTGGGAAGTTCGTCGGGGAAAATTCGCGACGATGCCGGAGCGATTCCGACGCCCGCGCCGCTCGCCGCGCCCGTGCAAATGAAACGCCAAGCGACCGGCGGCGACCGCCAGCGATTTATGCAGCAAGCGACGTTCGGAGCGTCGCCCGCGCTCGATTTTCGCCTGCGCCAGATCGGAATTCGCCGCTGGATTGACGAACAGTTCGTTAAATCTTATCCGACGATTCCCTATCCGAATTTTCCGCAGAAACCGTTTGGCGCCGACGCCGTGTGCGGCATTTTCGGCACCAGCCCGGAAGTTGATTTGTGTCACCGCGATCATTACTGGAGTTATAACAACCAGAAATGGATGATACAGGAAGCGCTCTACGGCGAAGATCAATTGCGGCGGCGCGTTTCGTGGGCGCTGCATCAGATTTGGGTCGTTTCGCACGCCAATATCAGCAGCCAGCGCGGTTTTCAGGAATATATCGAAATTCTCGACCGCAACGCGTTCGGCAATTACCGCGATTTGATGAAAGAAATGACGCTTTCACCGGCGATGGGCGAATATCTCGATATGATTCGCAGCAATCGCTGGAATCCGAACGAGAATTATCCGCGCGAGCTGTTGCAGCTTTTCACCATCGGATTATACAAGCTCAATCAGGATGGCACGCTCGCGCTCGACGCGCAGGGAAATCGCATTCCGACTTACGATCAGCATAAAATTGATCAGTTTACCAAAGTTTTCACCGGCTGGACGCGCTGCGACAACGGACTGTTGCCGACCTGCTCAAACGCCGTTGTCGGCGCACCGAATTTTACCGATCCGATGCATCTGTCCGATCCGAACGCGCACGATCAGACGGCGAAAACGCTGTTCGATTATCCGGGCGCGCCGCACGCGACGATTCCCGCCTGCGCCAACTGCACGACGCCTTCAAATCTCGGCAATTACGCCAACGATTCGCTGAATAAAACGCTCGACAACATTTTTTATCATCCGAACGTCGCGCCGTTCGTCGGCAAACTGATGATTCAGCATTTCGTGACGAGCGATCCGAGTCCGGCTTACGTCGGACGCGTCGCGGCGGCGTTTAACGACAACGGCGCGGGCGTTCGCGGCGATATGAAAGCGCTAATCAAAGCCGTTTTGCTCGACCCGGAAGCGCGCGGCAGCCGCAAAACCGACGCGGCTTACGGAAAATTGCGCGAACCGCTGCAATATCTGACCAATTTTCTGCGCACCTTCGGCGTGCGCGCTTCGACGCCGATTACGATTAACGGCGTGCTGACCGCGCCGCCCGCCGCGTGTCAAAACAAAAGCGACGGCGTGCTCAATTATCAAACGTCTATTACCGGGCAGGAAATCTGGATTCCGGCAACGGTTTTCAGCTATTTTTCGCCAGATTACGTCGTGCCGGGCACGGATATTCTCGGACCGGAATTCGCGCTTGCCAATACCGCCACGTCGTTTGAGCGCAACAATATCGTGATGGGATTTTCATTCGGCTGGGGCTGGTTTAATCAGCAGACGGCAGCGGATCCGTATCCGTATCAACCGTGCGGAACTTCGATTGATCACACGGAAATTATCAAATGGGCAACCGACGACCCGAGCGGCAACGCTTTGATCGAGAATTTGAACGCCCGAATGATGCACGGCACGATGAGCGAAGCGATGAAGGGGAAAATTCGCGCGGCGATTAACTTTAACGTTTCGGCTGAACTGAAAGCCAAACAAGCTCTTTTTCTGACGGCGAGTTCGTCGCAGTATCAGATTCAACGATGAGGAGAACGACGATGAAAACAAATAGACGAGAATTTTTAATCAAATCCGGTTCCGCCGCGACGATGCTCGGGCTGGCGACGCAGGCGCGTCATTTCGGTTTGATGAGCGCGATGGCGCAGACGGCTGACGACAACTCGGCGAATGACGCGACCGGCGCGCCGTCGGATTACCGCGCGCTGGTTTGCATTTTACTAAACGGCGGCAACGACGGAAATAATTTAATCGTTCCGCATCACGCCGACGCCAACATCAGCAATTACGCGGATTACGCTTCGTCCCGCGCTACTCAGGGCTTGGCGATTCCGCAGAATCAGCTACTGCCCGTTGCGGTTCCGCGTCTCGGCAATCTGACTTACGGACTTCATCCGAGTTTAGGCGCGGCGGGCGGAATTAATAACGGCATTCACGAACTGTGGGCGCAAGGAAAGTTAGCCGTCGTTGCCAATACGGGAAATATGGTGCGTCCGATGACGAAAGCGCAGTTTCTGCAAATGCCCGCGTGGCGACCGTATCAGCTTTTCTCGCATTCCGATCAAGTGCAGCAGCAGCAGTCGTCGCGCTCGGATTCGCCGATTCCAATCGGTTGGGGCGGCAGAATCGCCGACCGGACAAATGCGCTGAATAATCCGGGCGGACGCATTCCGATGATTACCTCCATCGCCGGAACCGAGATGTTTACGCTCGGACAAACGACGACGCCGCTCGCCATTAGAAATTCGCAGACGCCGCTCGACCGAACTCTGGTCTTAAACAGCGTCAATGGCACCGATCCGTTTACGATCGCGCGAAAAACGGCGCTCGCTGAAATGCGCGCCATTGATCTAAATTCGGAACTCGTCGCGGCGACGAGCCATATTGCCGACCAGGCGCAATCCGCCGCCAACGCGCTCAACACCTTTCAGGAAGTAACCGCCGCATTTCCGAACACGCATCTCGGCAATCAACTCAAACAAGTCGCCCGCGTCATCAAAAAACGCGGCGATTTAAACGTCAAACGGCAGGTTTTCTTTGTCGAGCTCGGCGGTTTTGACACGCACCAGAATCAAATGTCCGGGCAAAACAGCCAAACCGCTCTGCTGCTTCAGTTAAGTCAGGCAATGCGCGCATTTTATCAAGAAATGGAAGCGCAGGGCATTCCCGATAAAGTAACGCAGTTTACGCTGTCGGATTTCGGACGAACCCTTAATCCGGCGGGAACCGGCAGCGGCGTCGGCAGCGATCACGCGTGGGGCAATCACATGATCGTGCTCGGCGGCGCGGTGATGGGCGGCAA
>SXVE01000219.1 GCA_005790265.1 Acidobacteriota bacterium
CTTGTGGCGCAGGTATTTGATTTTGAATCCGCGATTTATGCGACTGGCGGCGATGCAACTTTTGGGTTTGAAGAAGTTTGAAGGAAGAGAAAATGGGACACGGATGAACGCGGATTAAGCTGAGCAGTGCGGATTAAGAAATAACAAAGTAAGATAAAAATAAAAAGTCCAGCGGCAATTTTATTGAATTATTTTTTGTATTTATCCGCGCCCCTCCGCTTAATCCGCGTTCATCCGTGTCCCATTTCTTAAAACTAAAGCCGCGGCAATGTAAAGCTGAATTTCGAGCCGTTTCCCGCTTCGCTTTCGACGCCGACTTCGCCGCCGTGTTGTTCGATGATTTCTTTGACGAGCGATAAACCCAAGCCGGTTGATTCTTCTTCTTTGTCCTGACCGTCGCGCGCGATGCGGTAAAATTTCTGCCAGATTTTTTCCTTTTCGCTCGGCGGAATGCCGTAGCCGCGATCTTCGACGACGACGCGCAGAAAATCCGCTTCCAGAATCGTTGAAATAATCACTGAAGTTCGTTCCGGGCTGTAACGAATCGCGTTATCAACCAAATGCGCGACGGCGCGCTGAATCAAACCGCGATCAGCGGCGACCGGCGGAATATGCAGATTCGCGTTTTCAACGAGCCGGATGCGTTTTTGTTTCGCCTGTTTCTGCATTTCGCTGACGACATCGTGAACGACCGTATCAACTTTGACCGGCGTTTTGTCAATTTCCTGTTTGTCGCCCTGTTCGAGATTGGAAACCGAGAGAAACGTCGAAAGCATTTTGGAAAGCCGCTGCGATTCGTTCGAGATGATTTCGAGAAATTCACGCGATTCTTCCGACATTTGCTCGTCGGCGAGCAGCAATCCGGCGAATCCCTGAATGCTGGTAATCGGCGTGCGCAATTCGTGCGACATCAAACTCGTCATATCACTGCGCAAACGTTCGTTTTCTTTGACGACCGAAATATCCGTCATCGTAATCAGAAAACAAGCCGGTTTCGTCGTCACGTTCGTGTCGTGAATCGAAACTTCGTCGTTCGGAACTTTGACGAGCGTGATTTGAATGCGCAGAGTTTTATTGGTTTCCGGATAAAAAAGCTCGGCGTTGAAGTTTTCGCCGGTTTGCAGAACGCGGCGAATGGCGATTTGCGGTTCGTTGAAAATGTCTGTGCGAAAGCCGTCGAGCAGTCCGAAAAGATCAATCTCGGAGATTTGCCTGGCGCTCATATCGGCTAAATGGCGCATTTGCCGGTTAAGATAAGCGAGCGTGCCGTCAAGATACGCAATCGCGTGCGCTTCCTTCAGATACGAACCGGCAATCACGCTGAAGCTGTGTTCCTTCATCACGCTGTTAATTAAATTAACGACATCGAGCCGATTTTCCGCCGACTGCGTTGACAGACCGCTCCACCACGTTTTGTGC
Source organism: Acidobacteriota bacterium (assembly GCA_005790265.1). GTDB lineage: Bacteria > Acidobacteriota > Blastocatellia > Pyrinomonadales > Pyrinomonadaceae > SXVE01. The sequence continues at coordinate 1,420 of SXVE01000219.1, forward strand.
GGCAAACTTTTCCGGCGCAATTCTTTGCGCTGAAAATTACGCGCCAATTGTCCGCTGAATGCTTCGAGCAAATGACGATCGGCGGCTTCAAAATTTTTCTGAACTTTGACGAACAAAACGCCGACCGTCACATCTTCGTGAATGAGCGGCAGCGCGACGCGCACGGCTCCGCTTTCTTCCAGATCGGTGTCAACAACCGTCCGCGATGATTCAAACGCCTGCTGGCACAGCTCGACGTTTTCCCGCCATTCGGTTTGGCGCGACATCAAACCGTCGTCTTTCGATTCGCTGCGCGCGCGCCCGACCGGAATTAAATCGCAGTGTTCGTCGTAATGAAAGACAATCGCTTCGGACAGCGGCAGCACGGTTTCCAAAAGACGCAAACCGCTTTCGATGCGCGAATCGGCTGATTTTCCTTCGAGCAAATGCCCGGTCGAAGCGACGCGCACCAGATTTTCGGTCAGCTCGCCGTCAATCATCCAGAGTTTGCGCGCGTGAACGACGATCATCGAAAGAAAAGTGATGACGACGACGCGCAGAAAATAAAGATTAAAAGCAAAATATTTGGCGGCGACAAAACTGCAAGCCGCCCAAACGACGACGAACAAAACGGCATACGGCAAAATCTTTTTGATACTGAATTTTTCCGTTAAACCGCCGAAGATAATCGCCAGCAAAAAAAGCAAAATGAAACTGCGCAAGCCGAGCGACAGATTTTCGATTGGCATCAGTGTTTTGAAATACTCGAAAATGCCGATCACGGCTTCCCACAAAAAAAGCGTCGCTAAAACGGCGATTGACGAAAAGGCAAACGAAGACAGAATGCTTTTGCTTCTGAAAAAATTCATAAATGTGTGTCTCTAAATTTTTGTCGGATTCGGGCGGAAAAAGTGTTTTTGATGTTTTGTGAGTGGCAAACAGTGTTTGGCAAATAAATTATGCAATAAAAATCGGTTCGATGGCAAGCGTTTTCTCAAATCGAACGGGAAAAATGATTCCGTCGAATACCGCTCGGCGAATTTGTTAAAAAATAAAAGCGGTAATCAACAAATGGAAATTTCAAAGACATTATCAAATCGGCGCGTGCGGCTTGAAAGTTGGCGCGCGCGTTCGTAATCTCGTAAAGATGAACTACCAAACAATTACGCCGTCAGAAGCGAACGAAAAACTTAAAGCCGGCGAGAATTTTCGTTTTATTGACGTGCGCGAGCTTTACGAATACGAAATCGCACGCGTCGAAACGGCGGAGCTTTTACCGCTCACGCGTTTTAGCGAATGGATCGGCGGATTGAAACCGGAAGAAGAAATCGTCGTAATGTGTCATCACGGCGTGCGCAGCGCGAATGTTTGCCAATTTCTCGTGCACAACGGTTATACAAACATGTCCAATCTGGCAGGCGGAATTGATTTGTGGTCAGTCGAAGTTGATGAAAACGTGCCGCGTTATTAGATTAAACGTTTCTTTTTATCTTTTGATTTTCGGAAGTTTCGCCTTTTGAGAATTTCGATTAGCAACCGCTGAAATCAACCGACTATTTTGCTCTTTTCGCCGAAAAACTACATAATGGAGACGAGTTTTCCAAAAAGTAATCTAAAGTAAAAGTTGATGAATTTTTTCAAAGACATTCGAGCGTTATTAATCGCATTGTGGCTCGGCGCGGCGTGTTTTTTCAGCTTTGCCGTCGCGCCGAGCGCATTCGGCGTTTTGCCGTCGCGCGAGCTTGCCGGAACGATGGTTTCGCGCACGCTGATGATCGTTAATTTGAGCGGTTTGGTCATCGGTCTGATCGTTCTCGCCGCTTCGTTCGTCAAACAAAACGCAATAAAATCGCCGCTGATTTGGCTGGAGAGATTTCTGCTCGCCGTTTTAATCGCCGCTTGCGCGGTCGGTCAATTCGTTTTCGGCATTTGGCTTGCTTACGTCAAAACGCAAATCGGCAGACCGATTGACGAAGTGGCGGCAGACGATCCGCTGCGTCTTCAGTTTAATAATTTGCACGAATATTCGGTTTGGGTTTTAATAACCGGAATGATCGCCGCGCTGATCGCGTTTTTTATGATCGCGCGCAAAACCGAAAAACCGGCGCCGGTCGCGGAAATTCCCCAATTTAAGTTTTAGTTAAGTTTAGACAAACAAAAAAATCGAAAAATTAAGAAATGTTGAATTCAATCAGAGAAAATATCGAACGCCGTCTCGGTCTCGAAAGCAAAAAAGCGCCGTCCAAACAAGGCGCGGTCATTGAAAATCTAGGCGAATTTTCCGGGCGCTTCCGCAATTGGCGCAGCAACGACAATCTGGACGGTTATCCTTTTATTGAAAACACTTACGCGCCGTTTACGCCGCTCAAACGCGCGCTTCCGATGCTCAATTTGGCGCTGATTTCTTCTGCCGGAGCTTATATTGACGGAACCGAGCCGTTTAATATCGAATCGAAAGACGGCGACACGAGTTACCGCGAAATTCCGATTGAAGTCGAAGCCGAAGATTTGCTTTACGCCGCGCGCGGTTATGATCCGGCGGCGGTCAAAGCCGACCGCAACGCGCAGATTCCCATCGAACGTCTGCTCGAATACGAAGCGAACGCCGTGATCGGCAACTTGAATCAGGTTTGGTGGAGCGTGAGCAGTCATATTCCAAACGCGGCGGCGGTTGCCAACGAACTCGCGCCGCGTCTCGCCGAAAGACTGCACAGCTACGAAGTGCAAGCCGCGCTTTTAGTTCCGGCGTCGCGGCTCGATCATCAAACGCTCGGCATTGTCGCCCGCGCGCTCGAGCTTTCCGGCATTCCGACGATGCTCATTGCCGTTGACCGCGCGATGATTGATAAAGTTCGCCCGCCGCGCTCGGCTTATTACAACGGCGATTTCGGCGCGGTTGTTGGCAAACCGAACTGGAAACAATATCAGCTGCGCGTTTTAGACGAAGCGATTCGCTGGATCGAAACTTTCGACCAGCCCGGTTCGCGCAAACTGGTCGTTGACCTCGAAACGGAAACCGAACAGGAACGCGGGGAAAAATAGGGTTTAAGTAAAAGTAAAAAGGTAAAAGGCAAAAGTGAAGAAATAAATTTCTAGCTTTTGCCTTTTACCTTTTTACTTTTTCAAATGTTCATTTGCCACGTTTTAATTGAATCAAGCGGGTGAATGAGCATAATAATATTCAGCAAAAGGCTGTCGCGAATCCATAAAAGCAAAACGATTTCCGTTATCAGAAAAAACAAGATCGCGCGCTGCCAGCCTAATTTATAAGCGATCCAAAAACCGGCGGCGCAGGAAAATACATCGCCGACCGAATTAAAAATTGAATCGCCGAAATAGTCGAGCGATGCCGTATTTTCGCGGTATTTTTCGATGACGGCATTGGTATTTTCCAACACTTCCCACGCCGCTTCCGCCAAAATCGCCGCGAAAAATTGCCAGCCAACTGAAAGACGCGCAAAAATCAGGCTCGCCAACCAGAAAAATAAAATGCCGTGCAAAACGTGCGTCAGCGTGTACGGATCGAGAAAATGCTGCGAAGTGTGGCTGCTGTTCCAAGCTTCGTTAATATAAACGGCGTAATCGCCGAGCTTGCACCACCAAACTCTGCCTTGCCAAAACAGCAGAAAAATCATTAGCGCCAACGACGCCAACGACGCGGCGAACGGCGGAAAGTTACGTGTTGAAAAAATATTACGTCGGTCGGTTTCACTCATAGCCCGAAGAAGATTTTCGTGCGGTTTGCGAAATTTTACAAGTTTTCTGCTAAATTCATTTATATAAAACATTTATGAATCGCACGGAAATGCTCAATCGCGTCAAAGCGCAGCAGGAATTTTGGGATTTTGTCATTATCGGCGGCGGCGCGACCGGCGTCGGATGTGCGGTTGACGCGGCTTCGCGCGGCTTTTCCGTTTTGCTGCTCGAACAAAGCGATTTCGGCAAAGGAACTTCGAGCCGTTCGACGAAACTCGTGCACGGCGGCGTTCGTTACCTCGCGCAAGGCAACGTTTCGCTTGTCCGCGAAGCATTAAAAGAGCGCGGAACGCTGGCGCGAAATGCCGCGCATCTGGTGAAAACGCAGCGATTTATCGTGCCGGTTTACAGTTTGCAGGAAAAAGTTTTCTACGGTTCGGGCTTAAAAATCTACAATCTTTTGTCGGGAAAATACGGTTTCGGCAAATCGCGCATTCTTTCAACATCGGAAGTCATCGCGCGGCTCCCAAACGTGCGCGGGGAAAATTTGCGCGGCGGAATTCTTTATTTCGACGGTCAGTTTGACGACGCACGGCTTTTAATCAATCTCGCGCAAACCGCCGCCGAACAAAGCGCGGTGATGCTCAATTACGCGCGCGTTTTTGAATTGACCAAAGACGAGAACGGGAAAATTAACGGCGTCAATTATCAAGACACCGAATCGGGCGAGGTTTTTACGGCGCACGCCAAAATCGTAATCAACGCGGCGGGCGCTTTTTGCGACGCCGTGCGCCGATTTTCCGTCGCCGCTGCTGCTCCGATAATTACGCCGAGCCAAGGCATTCATCTGGTTTTTGACCGCCAGTTTCTGCCGTCGGAAAACGCTTTAATGATTCCGAAAACGCCGGACGGACGCGTGCTTTTCGCTATTCCGTGGCACGGCAAAACGCTGATCGGCACGACCGACACGCCGATTGAAAAAGCACCGCTCGAACCGCAGGCGCTCGAATCGGAAATCGAGTTCGTTCTCGCAACCATCAAAAATTATTTGACCGAAGCGCCGACGCGAGCCGACATTTTGAGCGTTTTTGCCGGCATTCGTCCGCTCGTCAAAAACGAAACTGCCGTTAACACGGCAAAACTCGCGCGCGATCACACAATCGAAATTGACGAACATAATCTGCTGACAATCACGGGCGGAAAATGGACGACTTACCGCTCGATGGCGGAAGACGCGGTCAATCAGGCGATTGATTTAAGCGGTTTACCGGCTCGCAAATCCGTCACGGAAAATCTGCAAATCCACGGCGCGACAACGAAGACTTCGCCGGAAAATGAATTGGGAATTTACGGAACCGATGCCGAACACATCAAAAAAATCATTACTGACGATCCGAAGTTGAAAGAAAAACTGCACGAAAATCTTCCTTACGCGCAAGCGGAAGTTGTGTGGTGCTGCCGCAGCGAAATGGCGCGAACGGTCGAAGACGTTCTCGCCCGCCGCACGCGCGCACTTTTTCTCGACGCGGGCGCGGCAATAGAAAGCGCCGGTAAAACCGCTGAAATTATGGCGATTGAGCTCGAAAAAGATGCCGCGTGGATCGCCGCGCAAATTGAAGATTTCAACGAAATCGCGCGCGGTTATTTGATCGAAAATTACCGCAGCGAGTAACAGTCTGTTTGCGCTTGATTATTTTTTGTTTCGATTGTCTTCGCTGATTCTTTGATGGAGACTGTGCGCGATCATTTTCGCCCGCAGTTTAGCGTTTTCCGCTGTTTTTCCCGTGAAATATTCGTCAACCGTCTGACTGAAAATCGCTGTCCAGCGGCGAAAATCTTCTAAATCGAGCGGCGCTTTTTCGTTTATTTTTTGGTGAACGGCAAGCGGATTGCCGAAATACATCGGATTTCCGAGCAGAATCTTTTCCCAAAAATTAACGATAATCGGCAAATGCGAAACTAGATCTAAACAGTCGAAATGATGTCCGATTCGCGCGTCGGTCGTTGCTTTTTTATAAAATTCCGTTAATAAAAACTCTAAATCCTGCCGCGTTTCAATATCTTTATTCATTGCTCGTCACGACGATTCGCGAGAAAACTCAAAATCAGCAGCAGAATGATTTTTCCGATTTCGAGCGCGATGTAGGCGAAATGAATCGAGGATTCAGCGACGATTTGCCCGCTAATAATTTGGTCAATTCTCTCGATGAGACGCGGCATCAGCCAGATTGTCTGCGCGGCTAAAACCGTTAGCAGAAAACCGAAAATAATGCGCGCGGTTTGCTCCGCCTTAAATGCGAAAAACGCGATTGCCAAAATTACGGCAATCGCGCATTCGGCTCGATTGAGCGCCGAAAAAACCAGTTTGCCGATGCCGAGTCCGACTTCGCGCGTCACGCCCGGCGCGCTGAACTTCAACTGCGCTTCCATCGCCATCGCCAAAACCATTCCCAACCAAACGGGCGGCAAAACTCTCTGCAATACGGCGGCGATTTTCATTATTCGGTCGAAGCTGATTCTTCGTCATTAAGCGCGGCGTGAACCGTGTGCCAACTCAAAGACGCGCATTTAACACGCGCCGGAAATTCGCGCACGCCGGCAAAAATCTTCAGTTTGCCAAGCGAATTTTCCTGCTCATCCGCATCCATTTCGCCCATCACCATTTCGCGAAATTCTTTGAACAAAACATCGGCTTCTTCCTTCGTTTTTCCTTTGACCGCCTGCGTCATCATCGAAGCCGACGCTTTGGAAATCGCACAGCCCGAACCTTTAAACGCGACATCTTTGACCTTATCGTCTTCCATCGAAACATAGACGCGCAAAGCATCGCCGCACAGCGGATTGTTGCCGTCCGCCGTTTTATCAGCGTCCGCAATCTCACGAAAATTTCGCGGATTTTTGTTGTGTTCTAAAATCACTTCCTGATATAAATCGCTTAATTCTGACATATAATTTCTCAAAAATTTTAAGCAAAAACGTCAATTACTTTCTGCACCGCATCGGCTAATTTATCAACTTCCTCTTTCGTATTGTAAAAAGCAAACGAAGCGCGCGCCGTCGCCGGAACGTCGAAAAATTGCATTACGGGTTGGGCGCAGTGATGTCCGGCGCGAATGGCGATTCCTTGTTGGTCTAAAATCGTGCCGATATCGTGCGGGTGGACGTTTTCGATGGTGAACGACAGCACCGACGCTTTTTCTTTTGCCGTGCCGATGATTTTGACGCCCTCGATTGCCGATAATTTTTCGGTCGCGTATTCGAGCAATTCGTGCTCGTAACGCGCCGCCGCTTCAAAATCAATCGAGTTTAAATAATCAATCGCCGCGCCGAGTCCGATGCCTGCGGCGATGGCAGGCGTTCCGGCTTCAAACTTTTCGGGCAGTCCGGCGTAAGTCGTTTTTTCAAACGAAACGGTGCGAATCATCGAACCGCCCGTTTGATACGGCGGCATTTTGTCAAAAAGTTCTTTTTTGCCGTAAAGCACGCCGCTACCCGTCGGCGCAAACATTTTATGACC
>SXVE01000220.1 GCA_005790265.1 Acidobacteriota bacterium
AGGGCTAACTACGATTGATCCGCCACCCAATTCGGTTTCATTGTCGGCAACAACTGCTGCAACGACAATGCCGGCTACCGCTCCGCCAAAAATCAACGCCCACGGCAACCAAGCCGCTCCGCCGTCACTAGTAGCATCATCATCCTGAGCTTTGCCAGTTGAAGCTGCTGTTTCGCCCGCATTGAGTTTTAACGTTTCGCCGCTGGCTGTTTTGACATCTACGCTATTTGAAGCGTTCAAAACAGTTAGTTTACCGGAAATTAAGTTGCCGCTAATGCCTTTTTCGTCAAAGGATAAAACTAAACTTGTTTTCGGCGCTAGTTCAACTTTACCAACCTGACCAATACTGATAATGGCGCCTGCATTTTCCGATGTTGCGATTGTGCTGTTCGAAAATACGGAACGACCACTTTTGGCTACTTCACCATTAACATTTACAGATGGTGCATCGCCGTTAATATTTTTACCTGTTACTAATAATTCACCGGCAAGTTTTCCCGATCCTGCCAATGAAACCATTGAAGAAGCTGCGACTACAGCAGCAACCAAGCACGTAGAAAGTGCTTTGCGAATCCACAGTGTGCTATTCATATTTCTCCTCGTATATTGCGTGAAATCAATAATTTCAAAAAATCAAACCTTTCAATCTTTTACACGAATTATCTACTGATGTCAATAAATTTCAGACAAAAGCCAGACAAAAGGGCGAAAATTAAAAGATAAAGTTTTAGCCAACGGATAGTTAACTAAATTCAGTTATGGTCTACATTTATAACACAACAAATAAAACATTTAAAGGATGTTTTTGAAAAAACTTTAAGTTATACATCTCAGCGGTTTATATTTTGATTTTATAGCTTCGCTGTTAATATTGATTTTCAGAGAAAATTATTTATGAGGTTTGTTTTCAGCTAAATCGAAAGCGTAAAGTCACAATGCGAAATTAACAAATTCAAAATGGTTTATAAATTTGAAAATTAATTTGTAGTGAATTAAAGCTGTGCGCAGTCAAGGCTAAACGATTCATCGCGGCTCTCTCGCACAGCCAATAGATAATATCATTGTTAATTATGTGAGTTTGACCTGTGCAGTCTGGCTTACTGTTTGCAAAATCTTACAACTTAATAAATAGTAAAAATTGATTGTTTGGGAAGCTTTTTTATCTTCTGAAACGCTATAACAGTATTGAATTTTAATTTTACTTATCCATGATGAACAGAACTGTGTTGGCAGCCGATTTGGGCGGAACTAATTTAAGAATGGCTGTAATTGGCGAGGATGGAAAAATACTTTACCGCCAGAAACACGAAACTCCAAAAACGGAAAAAACTGACGAAATAATCAACGCCTTTACTGAATTATCTCAACAATGTATTAGTGCAGTGAAAAACAATGGCGAAATCGTTGCAATTGCCGCAGCCGTTCCAGCCACTATAAATGCTGAAGACGGAATCATTTCCAAAGCTCCGAATATTCCTGCGTTGGATGGATTTCGTTTTTCGGCGGCTGTTTCGAGCGAGTTGAATTTGCCGGTTATCTTAGAAAATGATGCGAACTCGGCGGCGGTCGGCGAACAGTGGCTCGGAGCCGCAAAAGGTTTTAAAAACTCAATTTGCGTAACGCTCGGCACTGGAGTTGGCGGCGGAATAATTATTTTTGACAGGATTTTACGCGGAATTGACGGCACAGCCGGTGAAATCGGACATATTTGCGTTGAACCGCTCGGAGCACCGTGCGGTTGCGGCAGTCGAGGGTGCCTCGAACAATACTCTTCGGCGACGGCGATGGTGAGACTCGCTCGGGAACTGGAAAATCAATACCCGAAATCAATTTTGCAGAATAAAACGCGCTGCACAGCGCTTGATATTTTCGAGGCGGGAAAAATCGGTGACGATTTAGCGCTTGAAGTTTTCCGTCAAATGGGATTTTATCTCGGAGTGGCGCTCGCCGGATTGGTCAATGTGCTCAATCCTGAAGTGATCGTTATCGGCGGCGGCGCGGCGGCAGGTTGGGAATTATTCATCGCTCACGTTCAGGAACAAATTCGCAAACGCGCTTTTCACGAACCTGCCGAACGCGTGAAATTAGTGCGCGCCGAATTAGACGACGACGCAGGTATTCTGGGCGTCGCTCACCTTGCTTTTGAAAAACTGATTTGAAAAATTGAAATAAATCGAATAAATGTTTCTAACTGCAAAAATAAAAGTGCTGCAAAAAAAGCTGGAACTGCGTAGTGATTAAATTTTTCGCTTTTGATCTCGTGCATACTCGGCAATTATAAAAAATTTAATCGAAGATAAAGTCGTATGAAAATACTGCCGCGTAATTTTTAAGCGTTCGGGTTGCTTAACGGCGATGATTTAGTGTATGATATTCGTTTCCTGCGATGCGTGGGAGCGTGTCAGGTGGGTTTCGCGCCCACTTTTTATTTTGTGTTGAAAACGATGACGAAACATATTTTTGACGAACAAATTAAAGCTATTGCCGCGCGAGTTGCGGAAGAAAACAATTTGGAGCTGGTGCAGGCGGAAGTAGTCGGCGCAAAGCAAAAACCGATTGTCCGAATTTATATTGACAAAACAGGCGGCGTGACGCACGACGATTGCACGTCGGTTTCGCGACAAATCGAAGCCGTTCTCGATGCCGATGATTTTATTCCGTTGGCGTATGTTTTGGAAGTTTCATCGCCGGGACTGGAGCGCGAGCTTTACAGCCTGCAGGATTTTGAAAAATTTGTCGGAAGCTTGGCGAAAGTAAAAACTAACGCGCCGATTGACGGTCAGAAAAATTTCACCGGTCGCATTACGGCAGTAGAAAATGATGAAATCGCTTTTGCCGACAAAACGCGCGGCACGATCCGAATTCCATACGAAACGGTAGCAAAAGCGAATTTGGAAATTGATTTAGAAGAAGAATTTAAGGCAAGCGAGAAACGGAAAACGGAAAACGAATAGTTTTCATCAAAGTTTTTCATTTTAAGACGTTACAGTAAAACGAATATTTATGACATCAATCGGGCAAAGCATTGAAGCGTTGTGTAGCGAACAGGGACTTGACCGCAATATGGTCATCGAAGCGATGAAAGATGCGGTGAAGGCGGCGGCGCGCAAACAGTTCAGAACGCAGGACAAAACCGGCGAAAGCATCGAAGTTGAATGGAACAACGAAGAAGGTTCGATTGAAATATCGGCTCAGAAAGTTGTTGTCGAAGAAGTTGAAAATCCTTCGACCGAACTTTCGCTGACCGATGCTCAGGAGCTTGCCGGTGATGAAATCGAAATCGGCGATATGCTTTTGATTCCGCTGCCGACCGAAGAACTCGGACGTATTGCGGCGCAAACCGCCAAACAGATTCTCGTGCAGAAAGTGCGCGAGGCAATGCGCGAAAAAGTGTATGACGAATACATTGACCGCAAAGGCGAATTAATCAACGGCACGGTCAAGCGTTTTGAGCGCGGCGATATGATTATTGATCTGGGTAACAATCTCGAAGCGGTTTTGCCGAGAAAAGAGCAGGCGCGCGGCGAAATGTGGAATCAGGGCGAGCGCATTCGCGTTGTCATTCAGGACGTCACGAAAGAGCAAAAAGGACAGCAAATTAGAGCTTCGCGCGCTTCGGCTGATTTGCTCAAACGTCTTTTTGAAATGGAAGTGCCGGAAATTTACGACGATACGGTCGTTATTAAATCAGCAGTTCGCGAACCGGGAGACCGAGCGAAAATAGCTGTCGCCTCGAATGAAAAAGACGTGGATCCGGTTGGAGCCTGCGTCGGAATGAAAGGTTCGCGTGTTCAGTCCATCATCAAGGAATTGCGCGGCGAAAAAATTGACATCATCGAATGGTCGGACGAGCCTTCGGTGTTTGCGGCAAATGCGCTCAGTCCGGCGAAAGTTTCGCAGGTGCGCATCACCGATATCAACAACCGCAAAATGGCGGTGATCGTTACTGAAGATCAGTTGAGTTTGGCAATCGGAAAAAAAGGTCAGAACGTGCGCCTTGCAACGCGTTTGGTCGGTTGGGATATTGACATCATCAGCGAAGACGTGCTGAAAAAAGAAATTACTCAGCAGATGGGCAAAATGATGGCTTCGGGCGAAGCTGTTCCGATGACTGCCGTGCAGGGACTTTCAGCGACGCAAGCTGAAACGCTTGCCGATAACAACATTAAAACGGTCGAAGATTTGGCGAAAATTACGATTGACGATCTGGTGGATATGTTGGATTTAAGTCTCGATGAAGCGGAAAATATTCTCGCCTCGGCAAACGAAATTGTCGAAGCGCGTAATGCCGAATCTGAAGCTGACGAATCAGCAGAGGATTCGGAGAGCGCAAGTGAAGAAAATTCGGAAAATCTGGAAAACGAATCGGCGGAAATTAAAGATGCAAATGAAACTGCTGATGAATCGGCACCCGAATCAGCAGAAACCGATACTGTTTCCGAAAATGCAGAAGATAAGAAGTAAGAGTTGTTTTTTATTATTTTTATTAGTTGATTAGACGCACAGGCGATTGACCGGAAAAATTCACTGGAAAAAAGTGAAACGGATTTGCAAAGAATCCGAAAAAATATAGATAAAATATGCCCATAGGTAAAAAAGTTCGGGTTTACGATTTAGCTCGCGAACTAAAACAAGATACAAAGCGCATCATCGAAGATTTGAAACGAGAGGGCGCGGATGTTGACGTGCCTTCAAATTCGGTCAGCGTTGAGTTGGCGGAAAAAGTTCGCGTGAAGTATTTTCCGAAAGTCGAAACTGCGCCGAAAAGGGCAATCAAAATTATTAAAGCCGCAAAGAAAGAAGACGTTTTTTCGGATGAAGAGGATTTTTCACCCGTCGAATTGGCTGAAACTGAAAACGAAGTCGCCGAAGTTCAACCGATTCCGGAAGAAGCTGAAACAGTTATGCCGGAAGAAGCGGCAACAACTTCTCCGCACGTCATCAAACTCAAAAAGAAATTTGTTTTGAAGCCAAAAGAACAGCTTGAACCAATCGAGCCGATTGCTGAAGAGAAACCGGTTGAGACAATTGAAGCGCCGGAAGAAGAAGCGGTCGAAGTTGTTGAAAAACCGCAGCAGCCTGAGCCGGTTGAAATGCCGGAAGTTGTTGCAGAAGATCAACCTATTACCGTAACCGAACCGGAACCGGTCGTTGAACCACCGGTTGCCGAGGCTCCGCCGAGACCGGCGAATGCGCCGCGTGTTTTTCGTCCGACCGGAACGCAGGTCAAACAGTTAACGTTGACGAAAGATGCACTTCAGAAAGGCATTAAACCGGGCGAACGCGTTACCAGCGAAGCGCAGGCGAAAACCGGCAAACTTGACCCGAACAAACCGGTTGACAAATCAGCGGCTCGTCGTGACGACCGCAAAGGCGGCGGACGGCGACCGGATCTGCGCGGAACGCCGGGCGAAAGCGCCCAGCCGCAAATGACTTACACGCCGCCGAGCGATAATCGGCGCAAACCCGGTCGCTCAAGCGGCAAGAAACCGGGCGGAAAAGGTTTTGAAGAAAGAGATCCGCGATTTTCGGAAAGAGACGTGGATGCACCGCGCTTTCGTTCGATTGAAGAGCGCATTCTCAGCCAAGTCGGCAAAACCAGAACCGAAGCTCTCAAACCAATTCGTTTAACTGAAGGCGCGACCGTTCGCGAATTTGCCGAAGCGCTTGGCGTAACGCCGCGCGACATCGTGCAATTATTGGTAAAGCGCGGTGTTTTTGCGACGCTCAATCAACCGATTGGCGACAAAATGGCACAGGATTTAGGCGTTAATTTCGGTTACGATGTCAGCTTCGTCCCATTTGAAGAAATGGTCATCGAGCAGGAATTTGAAGAATTGAT
>SXVE01000221.1 GCA_005790265.1 Acidobacteriota bacterium
GCGTCGCGGCGGGCGTTGCGCGAGCCGGCTTGAAAATAGCTCGACACGCCCGCAAACGCCGTATTCAATGAAAGCGGCGAGATTTGATCCTGAAAAAGAAAATGCGGCACGCCGACCACGAAATTGACTTCCGTGTTTTTCAAATCGGTCAATTCATTAATCAGCATCGCTTCGAGTTCGAGCTTCGCTTCTTTGATCGGCGAGCCTTTGACTTCGACGCGGTAAGCCGGAATCCAGCGAATGCCGCGTTCCAGAGCAGAGATGACGAGATTCAAACGCTCGCCGTCACGCGACGCGCCGTCAACTTTCATCATCAAACGGTTTTCCTTGACGCCGCGCGTTTTTTCAAGTTTCGGCTGACCGACGATTTCGATGTTTCTCACCGAACTGATCGGAAACATAATCGTTCCCGTCTCGGTTTTCAAAGCGATTATTAAATTTTCCGGCTGAACAACGTCGTCTTCCTCGACTGACCGCGTTAAATTAAGGCGATTGCTTCCGATGATTTGATAAGTTCCTTCAAACGCTTTGTTGTAACTGTCGATAAAGCGAATGCGCGCGCCTTCGTTCGCCAGCAGAACTCCGGCGATGTCAACGACGCGCACAATTTCACGTTTTTCCGTCTCTGAGGCGAGAAGCTGCGAGATGCGCACATTCGGCGAAGTCGAATAACCCCAAACGGTTCCCAACACGCCGGTCGGCGCATTAGTCGTATATGCCCAGCCGTTTGTAATTTGCGTCTCGGCTTCGCGGTAAGTAAAAGCGTAGCCGTTTTTAAAAACAGCGACGCGCCTGACTTCAGGCGCGAAATTAACTTGCGAAAACACGGAATCGGAAAACAAGCAGATGACTGCCAGCAGAAGCGAAAGTTTTTTCATAATCTTAGATTTTCTTCATTTTATTGGATTTACGTGCAAAGATGCGACGCAGTAAAACTAAGTTGCTTTACCGGGAACGCTACACATCGGATTGACTTGCAGATCCGAATTAACTTTTTTGGACAGGCTAATTTTTGCGATAAACTTCCACGCCGTCTTTTAATTCAACGGCGATTTTCCCTTCCGACTCGGCGTAATCGAGATGCGCTATCGTCTCGCTGATCGCCAGAAACCGGTGCGCGTCTTTGCCGACGGCATCGGGGAAAAGTTTTTGTGCCGTCTCGAACGGCGTCGCGCCGCCGCCCGGAAGCAAAGAAATCACCTTTTTCTGTCGTTCATCAATCGAGCGCACGTAGCGATGAAAAATTTCCTCGAAATCCGTAATCGGCTCGCCGTGCCCGCCGTAAACGAGCGTCGGCGCAAGCGAGCGAATTCTGGCTAAACTGACGAGAAATTCGGCGAGCGATTTAAAACGCTTTTGCGGATCGAACGGGTCGGGCGAGACAATCGGGTTCGGTGTGATGCGCTTTAGAACGCAGTCGCCGGCAATCAAAGTTCGGTTGGATTCTCTGAAAAACGAACACGAACCGGGCGTGTGACCGGGCGTATGAAGAACGCGCAAAACGCCGCTCGCGAATTCAAATTCCATTTCGTCTTTTAATTCTGAAAATTCGCCTTCGCCTAGTGCGTCAGTCAGCTGTGCAATATCCGAGTATAAAGATTGAATTTCATTGAAAATTGTTTCGGGAACGCCGGCGCGCAGCATTAAGTTTTTGTGTTCGCCTCGCGCCTGGCGTCCGAAAAGATGCCCGGTTTCCCATTTATGAACGAAGATTTCCGCCTTTTGCGCCGCGTCGCGCACTTGTTTGGCAAGCCCGCAATGGTCTTCGTGAGCATGCGTTAAAGCGATTCTTTTGACGTCTTCCAGCCGAACGCCGTTTTCATGCAATTTATCGCGCAACGCGTTGGCGGCAGCTTCGGTTTTCGGTCCGACATCGATCAGCGTCAGCGGTTCTTCCTTGATTAAATAAACATTCACGTCGCCGACGTAAAACGGCGTCGGAATGGAAAGCGGAATGATTTTCATAAATTTTTCGCCATCAATAACACGAATAACACGAATAACACGAATCGGAGAGAAATAAAACCGCGCGTCTCCCTCAGCAAAGTTGTAAGATGTAATCAAAGAGTGAAATTCGAAATTCAAAATTCAAAATTCAAAATTGCGATTGCCGGCGCGGGTCCGGCGGGCGCGAGTCTGGCGATTCGCCTTGCGCAGAAAGATTTCCACGTCACATTGATCGAACGGACGCGATTTCCGCGACCGAAATTGTGCGGCGAATTTATCTCGCCCGAATGTTTGCGGCATTTTCGCGATTTGGACGTGCTCGATCAAATGATTGCGGCAGGCGGTGAACGCATCGAGACGACCGTTTTTTATTCACCGGGCGGAAAAAGCGTCGCGGTTCCGAGCAAGTGGTTTGATAAAACCGAAGCGGGCGCGCTCAGTTTAAGCCGCGCCGCGATGGATTTGCGGCTGCTCGAAAAAGCGAAAGCCGTTGGCGTCGAAGTTTTGGAAGAACATTCAATTATTGATTTGGAAATTGAGAACCGGAAAATGCGCGGCGTAAAACTTCGGGCGGCAACC
>SXVE01000222.1 GCA_005790265.1 Acidobacteriota bacterium
AATCTGGCGTGCGATTCACGTCGGTCGGGCGAATTGCTTCGTGCGCGTCCTGCGCGCCGCCTTTCGATTTGTAGTGAACGGGTTTTTCCGGCAAATAATTCTGTCCGTAACTGCCGCCGATATGTTCGCGCACGTCTGCCAGCGCCGTGTCGGAAACCCTGGTCGAATCAGAACGCATATAAGTAATCAAACCGACTGCGCCTTCTTTGCCGACCTCGACGCCTTCGTAAAGTTTCTGCGCCGTGCTCATCGTGCGCTTGACGGCAAAACCGAGTTTGCGCGACGCTTCCTGCTGCAATTTCGACGTGATAAACGGCGGAACCGGATTGCGTTTGCGCTCTTTCGTCGTCACCGAATCAACAACGAACTGTTCTTTTTCGGCTTCCGCGACAATATCTTTCGCCGTCTGTTCGTTTTTGATGTGCGTTTCGTTCTTTTTTAAATCCTGATCGAAACCGCCGGTTTTCACGGTTAAATCTTCGATTTTATAAAGGCGCGAATCGAAATTCGGCGGCAGTTTCGCCGCTAAATTCGCCGTAATCGTCCAGTATTCGGTTTTGACGAACGCTTCGATTTCGCGTTCGCGGTCAACAACGAGGCGCACGGCAACCGTTTGCACGCGTCCCGCCGAAAGTTTGCCGCCGATGTTTTTCCACAAAATCGGCGAAACTTTGTAACCGACCAATCTGTCCAGGATTCTTCTGGCTTGCTGCGCGTCAACCAAATCTTTGTTCACCTGCTTCGGATGATTAAACGCTTCTTTGATCGCGTTTTTCGTGATTTCGTTGAACATCACGCGGTAAACTTCTTTTTTCGGCTTTTTCGGCACGATTTCTTCCGCCAAATGCTGGCAAATCGCTTCGCCTTCGCGGTCAGGGTCAGCCGCGAGAAAAATCGAATCAGCTGCTTTCGCCGCTTTTTTCAAATCCGACACGACCTTTTTATTATTGCGTTTTTTAACGTCGGGAATTACTTCATAAGTCGGCTCGAAATTATTTTCGATGTCCACGCCCAACCCTTTCGACGGCAAATCTTTAATATGCCCGACCGAAGCGAGAACGAGATAGTCACTTCCAAGATATTTATTGATGGTTTTCGCCTTTGCCGGCGATTCTACAATTACTAAATTCTTTGCCATTTATTTGAAAAAACCTGAAAAAAATAATGTCGGACGCTTTTTGAAAGTTTCGCCGCGCCGACATTCCAAACTTCTAACACTTCGGATTGTTTCGTGTCAATTCGCACTTAAACCATAATCAATTTTGAGCGTATCTCCAAATCGCGTATGTTTCCGATGATTATTTATCGTTTTCCGTTCGCCGTCGGTTGTTGTCGCCGACTTTCGCCGTTAGGTTTTCCGCGCGTAAGTTTTTCCGGGCAGGGCGCGAATCAAGTCTTTCATTTCGAGCGCGAGCAGCGCGGCGTTCAATTCGCTGAACGAAAGATTGCTCGCGTCCAGCAAATCGTCAATAGGCGCGGTCGCGTCGGGCGAAAGCAATATCCAGATTTTGCGTTCGGTTTCGCTCAAACCGGCGGGCGCGAGTTCGGGCTGCGGCGATTTTGGCGGTTGCGGCGCGGCTGTTTTTGTTTCTTCCGGTGCCGTTTCGTCCAATTTCGGCGGCAGAATCGCGGCGGAAATCTCGGCGGGAAGTTCTGCCACCACGTCTTGCCACTGCTGCACGAGTTTTGCGCCGGATTTGATTAAATAATTCGTACCGAACGAATTTTTCGACGTGATGTTGCCGGGAACGGCGAGCACTTCGCGGTTTTGCTCCATCGCGAGCCGCGCCGTAATCAGCGAACCGCTGCGTTCCGACGCTTCGACGATAAGAATTCCCAAACTCAAACCGCTGATGATGCGGTTGCGGTACGGAAAATTATCTTTGAGCGGCGGCGTTCCCAATGGAAACTGCGACACAATCGCGCCGCCCGACGCTAAAATTTCCTCAACCAGTCTGGCGTTTTCCTTCGGATAAACCGTATCAATGCCGGTTCCCAAAACAGCGACGGTTTTTCCTTTGCCGCGCATTGCGCCGCGATGCGCCGCCGTGTCAATGCCGCGCGCCAAACCGGAAACGATGCACACGCCGTTTGCCGCCAAATCTCTCGAAAGCATTTCCGCCGCGTTCTCGCCGTATGTCGAGCATTTGCGCGAACCGACGACGCCGATGCATGCGGCATCGAAACACGCCTGCCTATCGCCTTTGACGTATAAAGTAATCGGCGGATCGGCGATTTCCCTGAGCAAATATGGGTAACTGCCATCGTCTAAAACAATTACGTCGCCGCCCGATTCTTTGACTTTACCGAGTTCTTCCGCCGCTTTCTCGTGAAATTCGCGCTTTAAGATGCTCTCGATTGATTCGGCGCGCAGCCGCAAAGATTCCAAATCGCGCCGCGCCGCGTGAAAAACGCTTTCCGCCGAACCGAATTTTTCGAGCAGTTTCGTCGCCGCTCGCGGACCAATTTGCGGCGTCATATTAAGAGAAATCCATTCTTTCATAAATTATGCGGGAAAATAATTTTCAAATAGAAATGAGAAGATAATTTAAAGTTAAAACAAATAATTGGCGGAGGCGTGTCGGAGTCGAACCGACCCAAGTTTGCTCTCACAAACTCACAAACGGTTTTGAAGACCGCGCCCATCACCGGACAAGATGCGCCTCCGCGTATTTGGGAAATGACTTTTGTAAACTAATTGATTAAGCCGGAAACTGCAAGTTTTAATTGTTATTCGGATAAAAGGAGCAAAGTCAGCAGCGTCGCGCGTTTAGCTAAATCGTCAATCAAAATGTGTTCGCTCAAGGTGTGCGCGCCGCCGCCTGAAACGCCCAAACCATCGAGCACCGGAACGCCGAGCGCGGCGACGAAATTGCCGTCGGATGCGCCGCCGACCTGCGTTTCGCCGACTTCGTAATCGAATGATGCGGCTAAATTGCGGGCTTTTTCGTAGAGCGCGACGACTTCTTCGGTGCGTTCCATCGGTGGGCGATTGATCATCCCCGCGATTGAGAGCGAAATTTTCGTGTCGGTCGAGCGCAGGTTTCTGATTGCCGTTTCGATTTTCTCCGCTTCACCGAGCGAAGAAAATCGCACGTCAATCGTGCATTCGGCGTGTTCGGGAATGACGTTCGAAGCCGTGCCGCCAAAAATTTGACAAACGTTTGCCGTCGTTCCTTTTTCTAAATCGTTAAGCGCGTGGACGAGCGGAATTTGTTTTGCCAATTCGAGAATCGCGCTCGCGCCTTTTTCCGGCTCCAATCCGGCGTGTGCCGGAATGCCGTGCGCCTTGACCGAAAACATTCCGGTTCCTTTGCGTCCGGTTTTCACTTTTCCGCTTGCCGACGGTTCGCAAACCAGACAAAATTCGGATTTTACCGCTTCGCGCTCGACGATTTCGCGTCCCGTCAGGCTTCCGACTTCTTCGTCGCAGCTGAGTAAGATCGTGATCGGGCGCGCCGGTTTAATGTTAAATTCGGCGAGAAGGCGGAGCGCTTCGAGCATCAAAACGACGTTCGCCTTCATATCGAAAATGCCGCAGCCGTAAAAAACGCCGTTTTCGATGCGCGTCGGATTCGCTAATTTCGTATCAATCGGATGAACCGTGTCCGTGTGTCCGAGCAGCAGAATTTGTTTCTGCGATTCGTTTGCAGCGGGAAAAGCGCGAACG
>SXVE01000223.1 GCA_005790265.1 Acidobacteriota bacterium
AACGAAACGCGCGATGATAATCGTTTTACCGCCGTGTTTTTCGTAAAACGCGTGCGCTTTTTGGATGTGTTTGGGATTAAAAACTCTGGATTTCTCGCGCGTGAAAAGCGTTTCGCCCATTTTTTTTCCGGTCAGATAACCGACCGCGTCGCCGACGATTGCCGCGATGAAAAGACTGATCATCAAGACGAACAAATTCATTTTTCCGGCGGCGGCGAAAAGTCCGGCGACGACCAACAGCGAATCGCCCGGCAGGAAAAAACCGATTGCCAAACCAGTTTCGGCGAAAATAATAAAAAACAGCGCGAAATAAACGTAGATGCCGAACGCGTCGAGCAAACTGTCAATCATAATCTTCGGATTGAGAAAATCCTTGATTTGATAAAGAAGATTAATTATAGACTGCATAATTCGGAGTTCGGATTATCGGAAATTGCTCGCGGAGAAATTTTGTTCGTTTTTGCCAGCAATAAACTTTATCCTTTTTCAATTTTTTTGCCAACCGTGTTCGCCGATCAGCGGCACAAACGCGCACGCGCCGAAATCTTCGCGATGAAAACCTTTCGCCGTGCGCGTAATGCGAATCAGATTTTGCGTTTTCGGATCTTCGCCGATGGGAATCACCAACCGACCGCCCAAACTCAGTTGCCGCAGCAGCGGTTCGGGCACAATCGGACCGCCGGCGGCGACGAGAATGCCGTCAAACGGCGCGTAATTTTCCCAGCCTTTTGTTCCGTCGGCGCATTGCAGAACGAAGTTTTCGCAGCCGAATTTTTCAAGCCGCGCGCTTGCTTCCTGCGCCAGCGCGGGAATGCGCTCGACGGCGTAAACCTGTTTCGCCAGCGCTGCCAAAATTCCTGTTTGATAGCCGGAACCGGCGCCGATTTCCAAAACGCGGCTCGATCTGTTCAGCTCAAGCAATTCGGTCATGCGCGCCACGATGAACGGCTGCGAAATCGTTTGATTGGCGGCAATCGGCAGCGCGTTGTCCTTATAAGCCTGGGCTTTTAGTGCTTCGGGCACAAACAAGTGACGCGGGAGTTTTCGCATTACTTCCAAAACTTTCTCGTCGCGAATTTTATAATGTTCGCGCAAACGTTCGATCATTCGCTCGCGCGGAATCTGATACTCGTCCATCTCGTTAAAAGGTTGACAGAAAGTTGCAGGAAGGTAACAGAAAGTCCCAGAAAGTAAAGCCAGTTTCTTTTCTTCAAACTATCTGTCAACTATCTGGAACTTCCTGCAACTTTCTGTTAACTATTCTTCTCCCAGCTTTGCAGCAATTCCATCGCGGCATAATTCGTTAAATCGCTGCGCATCGGCGTGACGGAAACGTAATTTTCGTCAATCGCTTCAAAATCCGTGCCACCTTCATCGTCCGTGTGAAAGCCGTCGCGCATTTCGCCGATCCAATAATACGGTTTGCCGCGCGGGTCAATGTGTTCGGAAATCACCGGACGCGCGTTTTTAATTCCCTGTTTGGTAACACGAAAACCTTTCGGAACGCCTTTCGGAACATTGATGTTTAACAGCGTGTTCGGCGGCAATCCGTCGTTCAATGCTTTTTCGGTTAGTTCGCGCGCGACTTTCGCCGATTCGGTAAAATCGTGACTGCGGTTGGCGACCAGGCTGAACGCCAAACCGGGAACGCCGAGAATCGTCGCTTCCATCGCGCCTGCGACCGTGCCGGAATATGTCGCGTCATCGCCGAGATTCGCGCCGTGATTAATACCCGAAACGCAAATATGCGGACGTTCTTCCGCCGTTAAAATGCGATTGAGCGCCAGCGTGACGCAGTCGGTCGGCGTGCCGTCAACCGTCCAGTGACGAGCGTCAATTTGCCGAATGCGCAGCGGACGCGCCAGCGTCAAACTGTGCGATGCGCCGCTCATTTCCGAAGCCGGCGCAACAACGTAAACATCGCCGATTTCGGCGAGCGCGTTTTCGAGCGCGATAATTCCTTTTGAATGATAGCCGTCGTCGTTGGTCAGTAAAATACGAACTTTGTCTGAATTCATCTTCAAAAAATAAAATGATGCGCTGAAAGCGGATGTCTTTTAATCTCTAAAACATCTGTTTTCAGCGCATCATAAAAAGTTATGCGTCGGCAAAACTACCGGCTGCCCGGGCTGTTCGGTCTCTGCTGATTGGTATTCGTCGGGCGCACCTGACGGAAACGTCGTCGGTTGCGTTTGCGCGCATTTGCCGATTTGAGTTTCGCCTTTTGTCCGGGCGGAATAAAATGGGCGTGTTTTTTCAGATCTTTGATGATCTCTTCGCTGATTACTTTGCGCTTAAATCGGCGCAGAGCACTCTCGATTGATTCGTTACCATTAACATTAATAAAAGCCATTTTCGTTTTCACCCCCTTTCAGGCGTAGAATTTTGCCGCTTGACGGCAAACAAATATTAAACACTTTTTCGCCGCGAAAGGCAAATAGATTAATAAACTCGGTTGTTTGCACAAGCGCTTTTATCGCTCGTTACTGCTTTTCAAACAGCGGCAGCGCGAGCAGATGGCTTTCGTTTCCATATTC